>NZ_JAKVIJ010000019.1:0-34181 GCF_022760965.1 Simplicispira sedimenti | reverse complement strand
TACGGACAGGCCGGCTTGCGCCGGCGGTGGATTGTCCGTTTACACAAAATTCTGTACACCCTCCACGATGGGGCGTCCGATGATCCAGTTGGGATCGATTGACGATCGCAAGTAGACGTCCCCGATGGTTGAATCGATGGCGTACATCAAACCTGGACCCTCTGAGCCTTCCCAGCTGTAGCCGGACAGACCGCGGAGCGCTCGTTCGAAATGGCCGCTGCTGGTCTTTTCGCGGATTCGGTAGATCTCCTCGATGTCCTCCGTCAGAACCCGCTTCACCTGTCGGTAGTTGGGGTACTGGTCCTTTTCAAGATCGATTGCGACAATGTTTCCGTTGTCGTCATAGCGCATCGCCGTGGTGAACTGGCTGGCGATGATGCGTTTATGGCGCTCCGGCATCGAAGGCTTTGGCGTTGCAATGCCTTTGTCTGCCATCATTATTTTTGCGCGCCAGACTGTGTTCATCCCCGGCTGAACTGGCTCACCCCAGCATCCGTAAAGCAGTTTGGAGAGTCGCTGCGCAAATGTCTTTCTGCCAGCCTTCTTTCTGGCGCTGCTGGCCGACAGATCGCGTCGTTTTCCGGGTGCACCGCACTTGTCCCAACGAGTGCGGAGACTTGTTTTGGTGAGACCAAATGCACACAGAATGGACCATAGTTTGTAGACGTACGACTTGCTGACTTTGTGTTGTTGGGCCGTTTCGCTCACTAGGTGGCCCAGATTCCCGTGAATCAGAATGGATTCCGCGAGTTTCTCGTTATCAAGGAACTGCTCCATCACCCTGCAGCGCTTGTCGAAAGCATTTTGCGCGCTTGGTTGATCAATCGGTTTGTAGTACAGACCGGGAAGCTCAAGGCTAATGGATATCAGCTCGTGTGACTCTATGAGCTCAATAAGATCTTTCCGACAAATCGCGTGCAAGCTACCAACCAACGATTTCTGGGGGATTCTTTTTTTTCGCTTGAGTTTTTGGTCTTCAATGCGAGGTCTGCCCCCTCGTACGTTAATTCGCGGGGACTCTTGCTTGATCAAAACGCAGTAGGTGATGTCACTGGGGGAATCATCGACGACGATCCGAAAAATCCCTTCTGGTAGACCCAGCGCTTCGGTAGTCAGCTTGAACGCTTGGTTGTGCATCAGATGCATGCCGACCTCCGCGCCAGGATTGGGTTGAAAGACACGAACTCTTTCTGCGAAATCAAGCTCAGGGGGTGGTGAGGCCTCCAGCCGCGTCGCAAATCTACTGGGAGCAAACCGCGCCAGATTGACTGCCAAAGTGCCCGCTGCGCTTGATGGCGGTGCGTTTCTCCTCCTAAGAGGTCAGTCAGGTGCTGGACGATGTCAGAGAAGGCATGCCAGGGTGCCGAGCGCACCACTCTGCAAGCCAGCTGGATTTCTGTAACTTTTGCTGGCTCATCAAATCCCCAAGGTGAGCTTCGGCGCAGGGTAAGACCAACACTCTTTTCGTACTGTTCTGGCGTAATGAGCAGCCACTCCACGCCCCGGAGATTCCAATAGGCTTTCTCCAGGCGGAGCAACTCTTTGGCCCGTTTTGTGAGATTGCTGGTCGGTTTGCACGAAACAGCAAGCAGCATCAGACTGCCGCTTTGATTGCGTATGACGAGCAGCAAATCTGTTGTGCTGTTCCATACATGGGTTTCGTCGCCGTCTTTCAGCGCAGGGTGCTTGATACCCAGATTCCCGGCGATCTCTAATGTTCCGGGGAATTGCGTAACGCCACAGCCGATTTGCCACCGAGAGAGATCATGCGAGGCGGAGTCCTGGCTGATCGGAAACTGCTCAGCAAGATCGATCAAGCCTGGAACCAGGCCAGCGAAGTTCAAGCCCCCCCATTCCTGGTCAGACAGAAGCTCCCGCTGTCGATCCATCCAGACGATGAGGTGGGAGCGTCCCTTGCTGGAAGGATCGCCGCGCGAAACTCTGTGCCAGGGGACGTAGTCTGTGTAAGTACCGGTACCTCGGCCTTCTCTCTGAAAGCGTTCGAGGACTTTGGGCGTGAAGCGCTTTTCGGTCCTCATTGCCTCACCTCCAGTTCGGCGAGGTTGAGACAGAGCTGTAGTGCCGGTGTCGCGTGCGGAGGCCTGGTTACGACGTTGACGGGCTCAATGTGCAGATTTGGTACGCCTCGGGAGGCATTGCACAGACGCGTCAATGCCTCACGGCGATTGGTGATTTTTTGCATGGATCTGACCTTATGGTTGTTCGCCTGGTAGGCGCGAACAAAATCCACCACCCGGAGATCAGATCGGTTAATCTAGCGTTGCGAACCGCGAAGACTTCGGTCTGAGCACCCGGACGGCGGGGCTTCTGAAAAGGGGTCCTGCCGTTTCTTATTTCATCGCTAAGCCTCCTTCCAGGAGCTGGGCCCTGATAGTTGTTGCCTGTTCGGGTGAAAGCTGGTGGCTGATACTGGCGATGTCCCTGAGCAATGCAGCCACATGCGTTGGCGTCGCCTTGCCAATCCTTAGCCCCAGCGACTGCCGCTCTAGGGCTGCTAGGTCAGATAAGGCGGTTTGTTCGCTTGCTGACGCCTTGAGAGCCCGTCCTATACTGTGTACGTACCTTTCTGGTGGTGGCGGGCGTCGACCGTTTTCGATTTCACTGATCACCGAAGCCGGCAGCCCAACTACCACCGACAGTTTCCGCTGGCTCAAAAAGGCCCTTTCGCGCAGCTTAAAAAGTAGCGCTCCGAAACTGTTTTCTGTAGATCCAATGAACATGAGGCAGGCTGTTTCTGTTGGATTGTTTGGTGAGAAAGCGGCCGTCAAAACAACCAGTGAAAATACCCGTGAGCCACGTAATAGTCGACAGCAATTTCGATGAAAAAAAGACCGTGGTATTTGCATCTCAGGTTTGTGATGCAGCGCCAAGCCTGATGCGGCTGCCCTCACCTTTGATCTGGTTACCAGTGAAAATGTGGTTCATCTATGGCTGCCGAGACAAGTCCAACCACATCACAACTGCGCTTGGCTGCAGGAGTTAACCATTTCAAGCACCAACTCCTCGGGCGCGAGCATGTGGCTAACTCGCCTCAAGCCGCGCAGGTAATGGCGCGCGTACCTAAGGGGTATGGAGTCCGTGGTGTAGATGCACGAACTTGGTCGAGTTGGTTTTCAGATTCGCCGCCGAGGCCACGGCCTTCAGCGGTGGACTGCCTTGACTTGTGGGCCACGAAAAAGGGATTCGATCGCGTAGCAGGATTCCGTGATGATGGGCATTTTTATCGTGAGCTGATTTCCCAGGGACTCGCGCATGCTCTATTGAGTCCCACGGCAAGTCAGAACCCTGAGATGGCTTTGCGGGTACGAGCAGCTGAATACATGCCTGCCAGTGCTCTGCATCTGCATTTGGATGCATTGGAGATTTCCGGCTTGATGTGCAGAAATGGTGCCGTCCAGAGTGAAACGTTAAAGGAAATTGGCGCTGAACGCATCATGCAGTTGCTGCACGATCGGTGGAACGTGCGGTCTGGATGGATCTTTCCGACGCTCTCTTCAGACTTGTCTCTTCACCTGTCACAAGTGAGCGAAGAGGAAGGTGCTGAGGTCAGGAGGGTTCTTGAACGATTTACACCTAGCGCATTTCCCATCTTGCTGAACAAGACGCCACTTCCTGTGTTTTGCGCGTTTGCTGATCAACGTGACTTGGCGCCCTCCCAAGTGCATCAGACATTGCTGTCAGTTGCGGGAGATAGCCAGTTTCTTCAGGGCGACCGAATGAACGCCTGGTGCATCGACTTGGCGAGTTCCTGCTTGGCACTTCATGCGCTGGCGTGGGCCAAGCAGCCGGTGCGAACTGCCCGCCTTATCGAATCTGAGATGATTTATCTAGCCGCTCTAGAGGCACTCCTGTTCGTCGAACTTGACGAAAATGAACTAGGCGAGCTGATCGGCCAAGTCAATGTAGTAGGGCATTTCGATTGGTCCGCAGATGTCTTCGACACCCTTGTGAGGGCCCGAGAGCACTACCACGTGCGCCTGCAGACATATGGGCTCACCGCAGGCCGAGTTTGGGCAGGAGCCAAGCGCAGCGAATCTACTCAGTCCGCCTTGAATAATTCCGTTTTCAGCTGAGTGCGTCCTACGCTGACCCAATGCGACAACCAGTGCGGTGATAAATGTCTGCATCGACCATTCAATCCGGGTGCAATAAAACCGCAGCGCAACTAGGATCAGGCGCAGGTTGTGCCCTGTACCCACGGGGCGGCTCATGAGAACAGGGCGATGCGCCGCAGAACACGTCCTATTGGCATGTGCGCGTCGGCGTCGGACTGAATGGCGTGGATCTGTGCCATAGTGAGCGGTCCGTCATCCGGCAAATAGGCGGGCAGCTTCTCATTTGCCAGCCTGGCAAGAGCCAAGAGCACAACTTGCCTTTCACTGAGCTTCAGTTCTCTGGCAAGCGCCCGCAACGTCAAGCGTGTGATACCTGAAGTGGTGTCTTGCAAATGAAATTCGAGCGAAAGCTGGTCAGTTGGCGGCTCGGTCATGCTGCACCTTTGATTGACACTGTTCTGGCAGTGTCGTGGGATCAGTCACATCCAGAACACTGCTGCTTCATTCGGAGCTGCTGTGGTTGGAACAGGTTGGTCGCTCAATTGTGGGCGTTACTCACCAGATGTGCAAAACGCCCATCAATTCCGTTGTGAAACCGCAAGTCCCGGCAAGAACTCCACCCCAGTCCGCTTCACCAGTTCCTGATAGCTGATCGGCCTCCCGACCCGCTCCCCCTCCCTGTTCTCCTGCCAATGCGCCCACGCCCGGTTGTCGTACTGGTCGTACACCAGCTTGAACAGGTAGGTCGGAACCCTGACCCCGTTGTCCCCGATGCGAGGACTTTCTGTCGTGAACACCGGCCCGGTGATGACGAACACATCCCCTTTGGCTCTTCGCACGTAGTGCCGTGTGTCCTGCTCTATCCTTGCCCAGGCGCCACCGTTGTGCTGGATGTCCTGCGGCACCATGTTGGCTAGGCTGAAGCTCTGGGCCATGGCTGTCGGCGTCGGCATGTCTCCCGCTGGTGCCATATGCCCTCGGGAGTACCCCGAGCGCTTGTAGTCCTCCAGTTCTGCGCGCTCGCCCCTGGGCAGCCGGGCATCGGCAAAGAACCTGGTTGCACGCCTTTCATCAGCGTCCTCAATGCTGCGCCGGTTCAAGCGCTGTGCCACATAGACGGGCGTCTTGGTTTCGCCGCTGTGCAGGATGGCAAACGCTTCGTAGCACAGCTGCCGCTGCTTGGGTAGTGGCGCCACTACAGGCGGTTGGCCGTTGGCAAAGAACTGAGGGCACTGCGCAAAGCTCGTTGGGTGTCCCGAGGTGCTATCGATGGCTTCCAGCACCGAGACACGGGCCTGGGCGGCATTGGCTGTTGCGAGTGCAAGGATCGCGGTCACGCGCAGCAGGCGCGACCAGGTGGAAGACAGTTTCACTTCAAACGCTTGGTTCATTGCTGTTGGGAATGCACGGCGGGAGTACGCCGTACAGAACAGATTCGCCAGATGGGTCTCTACCCCACCCGCAAGCCATCGGCCGGGAAAGGCCGAAGGAACTCCATGCTGCGGCTCGCGGGAGCCTGCAGCCAGTCGTCGAACTGCTCGGGCTCCAGGACCACCACCATGCGCTTCTCGTCGGTGGGCTTGTGGAACAGATTCATCAGCGGATGCTGGTCGGCATTGATGGTCAGCATGGTGAAGCTATGCACGACCTCACCTCGGGGGGACTTCCACCGATCCCAGAGCCCCGCGATGCCCATGGGCTGGCCATCGGCGCGGCTGATGCGGGTGGGGACGGCCTTGCCGGTGCGCCAGTCCGGCTCGTAGATGGCCATGGCCGGGATGATGCAGTGACGTGCCTGGCGCCAGGCATCCCGGAAGCTGGGCTTGGTGGCCACGGTCTCTGAGCGGGCGTTGTAGGTGTGGCGACCCAGCTTGAGATCGCTGGCCCAGTGCGGCACCAGGCCGTACTGCCCGATCAGGGCCTCATGGGGCGGTACCGCCTCATCGCCCACATCGGCATGCGGGTGCCGACGGATGAAGCTGCCCTGGTAGCAAGGCCACATATCCTCTTTACCCAGTACGGCAGGAGGCTCGGCCTTGAAGACCGCGCGGTAGGCTTCAGGACGCTGAAGACCCTGGTAGTGGCTGCACATGCTCTTTCGCTTTGTGGGGTGTGTCCTTGTCCCCAATCCTTGGGGTCAAACCTGTGGATAGTCGTCTGGATAAGTCCTGCAGGCCACGCCAATGCTGGCCTGCAGCACGGCGCTCAAGCAATAGGCAGAGCATAGCCAGAGTGGCAAGCCCGGGAATTGCCAGTGTGCGGCAGGCGGGAATATACTGTATTTAATCACAGTATTCATGTTTATCCGCCGTTTCCGGCACGCCACCCCATGCTTCCGGTTCTCGATTCTCCCTGCCCAGCCCCTGAGCCCTATGTCCCCGGTCTCTCCGCGCTGGAGATCGACACCAGCGTGCATGCAGGGTTTCCGTCTCCGGCCGAGGATTTTCAGGGGGAGCGCATCGACGTGCTCAAGCACATCGTGCGCCATCCCCAGGCGACCTACACACTGCGGGTGCGGGGCGACTCGATGCGCGACGAGGGGATTTTTCATGGCGACGTGATCTTGGTGGACCGGGCCATCAAGCCGCGCCATGGACTGATCGTCGTGGCCGTGGTCGATGGGGCCTATACCTGCAAGAAGCTGTGGCTGCGCGGCGGCAGGCTCAAGCTACAGGCGGCCAATCCGGCCTTCGAGGACATCATTCCCCAGGAAGGCCAGACCATCGAGGTGTGGGGTGTGGTGCTGGCCAGCGTCAAGCAGTTCAAGACCTGAAACGAAGCTTTGCCATGCACATTCCCGCACGCCGCCGCCCTGAGTTCGATGAAGCAAGGTATTACGAATACCCCGAGCACCTGCGCGCAGCCCTTGCAGACATGCCTGCAGCGCCCGGGGTGTACACCTTCCATGGCGAGGAAGGTGATCTGCCGCTGTACATCGGCAAGAGCATCAACCTGCGCAGCCGTTTGCTGGCCCACCTGCGCACACCCGACGAAGCGCGCATGCTGCGCCAGACCCGGCGCATCAGCCATATCCGCACGGCGGGAGAGATCGGGGCCCTGCTGCTGGAGGCGAAACTGATCAAGGCACTGCACCCGCTGTTCAACCAGAAGCTGCGCCGCAGTCGCCAGCTGTGTGCGCTGCGCATGCACGGTGACCGGCCCGAGGTGGTGTATGCCAAGGACATCCAGTTCGCCACCGAATCCGGCCTGTACGGCCTGTTCAACAGCCACCGGGCGGCCCAGGAAGGACTGCGCAAGCTCGCGGACCAGCACAAGCTCTGCTACGGCGCACTCGGCCTGGAAAAGCTCCCGCCCGGCAAGCCGTGCTTCAGGGCCATGCTGCACCAGTGCGCCGGGGTCTGCCGGGGAGACGAATCGCCGGACGCACACCGCCAGCGCCTCTTCACCGCGCTGCTAGACCTGCAGATCGCCACCTGGCCGTATCCGGGCACGATCGGTCTGGTCGAGCGCTTTACCCCCGAGCGCAGCGAATCGGCACCGCCACCCCATCCCAACGATGTCCAGATCCATGTGCTGCGCCACTGGTGCTACCTGGGCAGCGTGAGCAAACCCGAAGAAGCATCGGCACTGGATTGCGTGGAGGCAGGATTCGACGCCGACGGCTACAAGATCCTGTGCAAGCCGCTGCTCAGCGGATGCTCCGAGATCATTCTGCTGTGACCTCAGGGCAGGACGCTGCCATGTACGCGCTGGTCGATGGCAACAACTTCTACGTCAGCTGTGAACGGGTGTTCCGGCCTGATCTGCAGCACCGGCCCGTCATCGTTCTGAGCAATAACGACGGCTGCGCCATTGCCCGATCGAACGAAGCCAAAGCCCTGGGGGTGCGCATGGGACACCCCTGGCACGAGATTCGGCACCTGGAACACGAGGCGGGCCTGGTGGCCCTATCGGCCAACTTTGCGTTGTACGGGGACATGAGCGACCGCATGGCCAGCCTGGTGGCAGGGCTGGGCCACCGGCAGGAGGTGTACTCCATCGATGAGAGCTTTGTGGACCTCAGTGGCATCCGGGGCGACCTGACAGAGCGAGCCCATGCCATCCGTGCCCGGGTGCTGCAGTGGGTGGGCATACCCTGCGGGATCGGCATTGCACCGACCAAGACCCTGGCCAAGCTGGCCAACCATGTGGCCAAGACGGCCGAACGCAAACCAGGTTCCTACCCTGCAGAACTGGCCCAGGTCTGCAACCTCGCCCAACTGCACCCCGCAGAGCGCGATGCGGTATTGCAAGCCACGGACGTGGCTGAAGTCTGGGGCGTGGGGCGCAAAATTGCAGCCCAGCTCAAGGAGGCTGGCATCGAGACCGTGCTGGACCTGGCACGCCTTGATCTTGCCACTGTGCGCAGGCGCTGGTCCGTGGTGCTGGAGCGCACGGTGCGAGAGCTGCAAGGAATGCCCTGCATTGACTTGGATGATCAACCGCCACCCAAGAAGGAGATCGCCTGCACCCGGTCGTTTGGACAACCCGTCAGTTCGCTCCCGGACCTGGAGCAGGCCGTCAGCACGTTTGCCAGCATGGCAGCGCAGAAGCTGCGCAGGCAGGCAAGCCACACGGCCCATGTATTGGTGTTCATTCATACCAGTCCGTTCCGCAAAGGGCCGCAGTACGCGAGATCCATCACCGTGCCGCTGCTGAGGGCCACCAGTGACACGGTTCCCATCGTCCATGCGACATTGACCGGGCTGCGCCAGATCTACCGGCCAGGCTATGCCTTCATCAAGGCCGGCGTCATGCTGCTGGATTTGCACAGCGCACGCTTGCGGCAAGGGGAACTTGAGTTGGAACCCCTGGATCAGCAGGAAGCGTCCCGTGAGCGGCTGATGGGGGTGGTCGATGAACTCAACCAGCGCTATGGACGCGGGACGGTGAAACTCGCCAGCGCCGGAGTGCAGGTGCCGGGAGAGCGTGCTAGTTGGGCGATGCGGCAGGAGCGCAGGTCACCGGCCTACACGACACGTTGGGACGACATGCTGGAGGTGGGGGATGTGTCTGTCACTTCGCCTCCGATGCCTTCTACTGCTGAACGGGGGCAGACAGGGTGATTGCGTGAGGGTGGAGTTTTGGTTGCGAGAGACGCTTTTGCAGCGGTTGCAGCCGGTCATGCTCGCATCACGACTGACCAATATCGGCGATATAGCGGCCGTACGCAAAGTTCGATAGCTGCAGTTCCGTGAAGCCTCAAGCAAACCAGGAAAAGCTGATCGATGCGTTCAAACGTCCAGAGGTCGCGGGAATGGGAATACCAACGTGAAGCGCGTTCTCCCCTGAGAGGAGTGAGCCGATACAGTCCCCCCATGTGCTTCGACGATGGCTTTGGTAATGGAGAGTCCTAAACCTGCGCCATCTGACCCAGGATGTGTTCTGGAAGGATCGGCACGATAGAAGCGGTCGAACAATCGAGAGAGATCCTTGGGTTCAATCTCTTTGCCTGTATTTTCAACAATCACTTTGATCGCGTCTTCATCTCTCGAAACGTAAATTTGAACATCTCCCTCGTCGGGTGTATGTCGTATCGCATTGGAGAGCAAATTACTTACCGCGCGGCGGAACATCAGTCGATCACCCTGAATGTCACCATCGCCATGCGCACGCAAATCGATTCCTTTTTCCTCGGCGACTGCTTCATAGAACTCTAAAAGTGCCTGCACCTCGGCCGCAGCGGAAAACCGCTCCTTGTGAGGCAGATCCACCCCGCGCTCCGTCTTGGCGAGAAACAACATGTCGGCCACCATTCGGGCCAAGCGCTGTAACTCCTCCGCATTGGACGCGAGTGTGTCGCGGTAGGTATCTGCGTCTCTTTTGGCAGACAGAGTCACCTGGGTCTGCGTGAGAAGATTGCTGATCGGCGTGCGCAGTTCATGCGCCAGATCAGATGAAAAATCCGAGAGGCGCTGGAAGTCTTCTTGCAGCCGATCCAGCATATGGTTGAGTTCTCGCGCCAGATCCGCCATTTCGACAGGGACGGATTCAACGGGCATACGTCCTTCTAGCCGCTGCCCGGTGACCGTGGCAGCCCGTGTCTTCATCGCGCGCAGTGGCGCCATGCCTTGATGAGCGGCCAGCCAGCCCAGCAAGCCACTGATCAGCGTTGCAATGGCAGCATAGATCGCAAGGTTTCGCCGCAAATCCGATAGAAACTGCTTGTGGTGCTCAATATCGATGGCAACAAAGACATCGAGATCTGTTGCCGGTGCGCTCCTCGTGCGAGCCTGAAAATGAATCGCGTGAAATTCGCTTTGACCACTCTTCCATGCTTGGAGAGAGTAGCCGTCCGGAGATGGATGTCCCGAGTGTGAGCGTTCGGGTAAATGGAAACCTGCCGATTGGAAAAGTGTGTTTCCTTGGGAGTCGTTCACTACAGCATAGAGACCATGGTGATGGCTCAAGGCATCTTCCAGTCGCCACTTGGCGTCCTCTGAAGAATTGGCATGGGCCAGAATGCTCTCGATCAGGAGCTTCTTGTCTCTTAGTGCAGCACGGTCCAGTTCCTGAAAATGCCGATCTGTTGCAATCAAGAACAACAGGCCCAATCCAAGCACGACGGCAGCGGCCACCGACGTGAAAAAAGCGGTCAAGCGGCTGGTGAGTGAAAAGCGGCGTAGCACTCACTGTTCCTCGGGCGCTTCCAGAACGTAGCCCATGCCACGTACCGTTTTGATCAGTTTGACATCCTGTCCTTCGTCGATTTTGATGCGCAGGCGGCGCATGGCGACCTCGATCACATTGGTGTCGCTGTCGAAATTCATGTCCCACACCTGCGAGGCAATCAATGAACGCGGCAACACTTCGCCGCTGCGCCGCATCAATAACTCCAGAAGGCCGAATTCCTTGGCGGTCAGGTCGATGCGTTTGCCGGCGCGGGTGACGCGGCGCCGAAGCAAGTCCAGTTCCAAGTCTGCCACGCTCAGCGTTGTGCTCTCCGTTCCGCTGCGCCCGCGCCGCAGGATGGTTCGCACGCGCGCCAACAGTTCGGCGAACGAGAACGGTTTGACCAGATAGTCATCGGCGCCCAGTTCCAAACCCTTCACCCGGTCCTCTACTTGGTCTCTGGCGGTGAGAAACATTGCTGGCATCTGCAATCCATGCTGTCGCATCGACTGCAAAATTTGCCAGCCGCTGAGTCCGGGCAACATGACATCGAGGATCACCAGGTCGTACTTTCCCTGCAGCGCCAAGTGCAGGCCATCGATGCCGTTGGAAGCCAGATCAACGACGAAGCCGGCCTCGCCAAGGCCTTGGCACAGGTACTCCCCGGTCTTGGGCTCGTCCTCAACGATCAGTATCCTCACAGTCGCCCTCCACTCGGTTGCGTGTCGATAGTTTGACCAGGTTTTCTGCATCTGACATGTAGATAACAAAGATGTAATTTGGCGCACAGCTTTGTGTCAGGGACATCTCTCAAGAATCTCGCCTATGAACACAGAGATGCACCGTGGGTTGTCCGGGCGGCGCCCCACCTCTCTACGCCGGTCGGTTGCGAAGCTCCCTTGGATGCTTGCATGGGTGGCCGCGGCTGTATCGGCGCAGCCCTCTTCGACCGACCCAGCCCACACATTGGATTCGGTGTCCGGGGAACTGGAATACGTTTCCGAGCTCGGTAAATACCAGCCCTATGCCGATCCGCCCCTGCGGTCCTGGCGCGAGGCAAATGATCAAGTCGGGCGAATCGGGGGCTGGCGTTCCTACGCCAAGGAAGCGGCTGCGAAGAGATCCAATGAAGAGCCGACGCCCACTAACTCCCGTACCAACTCCAGTGAAAAGGAGCGGCCGTGATGTGGATTCGGTTCCTGGAGCACAGAGCAATCTTGGCCGGTTCAGCGATTGCAATTCTCTCTGGCTGCGCCAGCATGAGCCCTGAACAGAGCATTGACCGAATAAACAATGACGTAGCGGCTTTCGTCGATGGCCAACTGGTGTTGGCTCGCAGTGCGGAAGAACGTCAACAGCGCGCTGAAGCCGCCCACAAGCTCCTGTCGGCTCCTCTTGGCCAAAAAGAGGCGGTCGGCTTGGCCTTGGTGAACAGCCAAGCATTGCAGACATTGCTGGCTCAAGGATGGGTCCAGTCCGCCGAGGCAGTGCAGTCAGGGCGAATCGCCAACCCTGTGTTTGGCTTCGAGCGCATGGTTGCGGGTAGCGAGCTGGAGGTGGGACGGGCGCTGTCCTTTGGCCTGCTGGACCTGATGACTCTTCCCGCGCGTCAGCAGATTGCATCCACGCGACTGGAGCAGGCACGGTTGCGCTTGGCCGGTGAAGTCGTGGACCACATCACCCGTGTTCGACAGGCGTGGGTGCGCGCGGTCGCCGCGCGGCAAATTCATCAATATGCCCAGCAGGTGTTTCAAAGTGCTGAAGCCAGTGCCGAATTGGCCCGTCGGATGCAATCCGTAGGCAACTTCAGCCGCCTCAGCCGTGCCCGTGAGCAGGTTTTTTACGCTGATGCAGCCACGCGTCTGGCCACAGCAAGGCACCAGGCAATTTCCAGCCGAGAAGAGTTGATCCGCTTGCTCGGTCTGGATGCATCGCAGGCTCAATTGCTTCAGCTTCCTGATCGGTTGCCCGATCTGCCACGGCAAGCGCTGGAACCGCAGGCGGTCGGTGCCTTGGCAACCCGGGCGCGCTTGGATATCCGCCTTGCCCAAAGTGCTCTGGATGCCGCTGGCAAGGCGCAGCGCCTGAATGTCGTCACCAGCATGACGGACATCGAAATGGCGGTCCGCCGTGATACCCAGTTCGACAATGCGGCAGGTGCCCGTTCCAATTCCCGTGGTTATGAAATTGGTATCCGCCTGCCTCTCTTTGATTGGGGAGGCATGCAGCGCGATGCCTGGAATGCGCGAACGCTGGCGGCCGCCAACCAGCTTGAAGCGACGGTGCGCTCGGCGGCCTCGAATTTGCGAGAGAACTATTCGGCCTACAGAACCGCGTTCGATATAGCCCGCCATCACCGAGACGAGGTCATTCCATTGCGCAAGCTGATCTCAGAGGAAAACCAGCTTCGCTACAACGGAATGATCATTGGCGTGTTCGAGTTGCTGGCCGATGCACGCGAGCAGATCAATACCGTCATGGCGGCAATCAATGCGGAGCAGCAGTTCTGGCTGGCGGACGCGGCACTTCAGGCTTCGCTGATCGGCCGCCCCGCCAATGTCTCGCTATCTGCAGCTCCCCCCGCATCCAGCGGCGGTGGCGAAGCCCACTGAGCACCAGGTGCAAGCAATGACATCCAGAAGAGATTTTTTCAAGTTTGCCGGTATCGCGGGTGGCGCTGTCGCAGCCAGCGCGGTCAGCCGCGTGGCCATGGCGGGACTGCCAGAGCCAGTCATCCAGGGCTCGGCGCAGACCATGGCCCCATTGGTGCCCAATAGCGGCCGCCCCTACAACCCCGTCGTGACCTTGAACGGATGGACGCTTCCTTGGAGGATGAACCAGGGTGTCAAGGAATTCCACCTGGTCGCCGAACCCGTGGTGCGCGAGATGGCGCCGGGCTTCAAGGCCCATCTGTGGGGCTACAACGGCCAAAGCCCGGGTCCCACCATCGAGGTGGTGGAGGGTGACCGTGTGCGGATCTTCGTCACCAACAAGCTGCCCGAGCACACCAGTATCCACTGGCACGGACAGCGCCTGCCCAGTGGCATGGATGGCGTGGCCGGGTTGACCCAACCTGCAATCCAGCCAGGAAAGACGTTCGTGTACGAGTTCGTGGCGAGGCGTCCAGGGACCTTCATGTACCACCCCCATGCGGATGAAATGACGCAGATGGCCATGGGGATGATGGGTTTCTGGGTCACCCATCCCAAGTCCAGGCACCCGCTGATCGACGAGGTGCAGCGGGACTTTTGCTTCTTGCTCAATGCCTTCGACATCGACCCCGGCAGCTACACGCCCAAGACGATGACCATGCTGGATTTCAATCTCTGGGCCTGGAACAGCCGCATTTTTCCCGGCATTGAATCGCTCAATGTGCGCTTGAACGACAAGGTGCGCATCCGCATCGGCAATCTGACGATGACAAACCATCCCATTCATGTCCACGGTCATGAGTTCGTGGTGACGGGCACCGATGGTGGCCCTACGCCGAAAAGCGCGCGTTGGCCTGAGGTAACGACGGATATCGCCGTCGGCCAGATGCGCCAGATCGAGTTCATCGCCGATGAGGAAGGCGACTGGGCATTCCATTGCCACAAGAGCCACCACACCATGAACGCGATGGGCCACGATGTTCCGAACCTGATCGGAGTTGACCACCGTGGAGTGGTAGGAAAGATCTCCAGCCTGATCCCGGACTACATGGTGATGGGCGAGCGTGGCATGGCGGACATGACCGAGATGGAGATGCCGATCCCCGACAACACCGTACCGATGATGACCGGCGAAGGCCCCTTTGGCTCCGTCGAAATGGGAGGCATGTTCAGCGTGTTGAAGGTACGCCGAGATCAAAAGCCTGGCGACTACAAGGACCCAGGCTGGTTCAAGCACCCAGAAGGCACTGTCGCCCACGAGTACCAAGGCCCCATGACCGAACCCGCACGGTTCAAGGCCGAAGGCGGGCAGTCCATGCGCCGAATCCAAGACTCCAGCAAGCCCGCCGAGGTCCAGGTGCGTAAACCCACTTCGCACCTTGGCCACTGACAAGCTAACCCTAGATGGATGAATCCAATGAAAAACACAAGCAACACAACTCCCAAGATCATCGCGCTGCTGCTGTGTGCTGCCGCTGGTTTCGCCCATGCCAGCGATAGCCATTCCGGCGAACACAGTCACGGCGCCAATGAAACCGCGCTCGGCAGGCCCGGCACGGCCGCGAAAGTCACCCACACGATCACCGTCAACATGAGTGACGACATGCGGTTCACGCCCTCCGCCATCCAGGTCGACAAGAACGACACAGTGCGTTTCATCGTCAAGAACCAAGGCCAGGTCAAGCACGAGCTGAGCCTGGGCACCGAGCAGGACCTGCTGAAACATCTGGAGGCCATGAAAAAGTACCCTGACATGGAGCACGACGAACCAGGAAAGGTGACGCTTGCACCAGGAAAGCAAGGCGAGATCGTTTGGCAATTCACTCGGCCTGGGTTTGCGAACTTCGCCTGCCTGATGCCGGGTCACTACGAGGCTGGCATGAAGGGCTTGATCAAGGTGGCCCAGAAGTAATGCACTCCAAGAATAAGGAATCATCCATGCGAGAGATGAATTCACCCTCAAGACCCATGCGCCGCGTTTTCCTGCTGGGCATGCTGGCCCTTGGCGCGACCTCCCTGCCTGCTGCGGCCAATCCCCGGGCAACGGCCCTGCAGGTCTGGAAGGACCCCCACTGCGGCTGCTGCAAAGACTGGATCGTGCACATGGAACAGAGCGGCTTTCGCGCCAGCGTGGCCGACGATGGGAACGACGCGGCGCGTGCCCGGCTGGGTGTGGCACAAAAATTCGCGTCCTGCCATACCGCATTGGTGCAGGGCTATGTCATCGAAGGCCATGTGCCCGTGGCCGACATCCTGCGCCTTCTGAAGGAAAAGCCCAAGGCGCTTGGTCTGGCCGTTCCGGGCATGCCCATCGGTTCGCCCGGCATGGATGGACCGGCCTACGGCGGGCGCCAGGACGCCTACCAGGTACTGCTGATCCAGAAGGACGGCTCGGCGCAAGTCTTCACATCGTACAAAGGAAAAGCATGAACCTCTTTACACATTTTCTCGTTGCCTCGGCCATCGCTGCGGGCTCCCTGCTGCCCGTGGGCAGCTTCGCCCAGGCCACTGCGGAACACGACCACAACCATGCGTCGGCATCCGCCACCGCCCCCCTGACCGAAGGCGAGGTCAGGAAGGTGGACCTGGAGTCCGCCAAGGTCACGATCAAGCATGGAGAAATCAAAAACCTCGACATGCCGGCCATGACCATGGTGTTCACGGTCCGGGACAAGGGTGCGCTGAGCGCCGTCAAACCGGGCGACAAGATCAGGTTCGTGGCGCAGAGCGAGGGCGGAAAGCTGATCGTCACCGACATTCAGCCGCTCCGCTAAGAACACGCTGCATTCGCGTGCCATTGCCGCGCGCTCAACCCTTCCAGGGATGGCCACGGTAATTTCAACCAGGACAGGAGAGAACCATGATCCATATTCGCAACACCCTGATCGGTATCTGCGTGGCAACGGCATCGCTGGGCGCGCTCGCCCAAGGCACCGAAGAGCACAAGGAACACCATCCGGAAGGCGCGGCGCCCGCTGCAGCGGCCAAGAAGGCCCCGGGCCAATCCATGGGTGCAGAAAAAATGGCTGCCATGGACCAGCGCATGAAGGACATGCAGGCGATGCACGAAAAAATGATGTCCGCCAAAACGCCCGAAGAACGTCAAGCACTGATGGCCGAGCACATGAAGATGATGCAGGACGGCATGGCCATGATGAAGCAGATGGGTGGCATGTCCAAGATGGCTGGAATGCAGGGCGGTAAAGGCATGAGCGGCATGACCGATCGCCAGCAAATGATGGAAAAGCGCATGGACATGATGGAGTCCATGATGCAGATGATGATGGATCGCATGCAGTCACCCATGGCACCTGCGGCCAAGTAAGGGGTCAACATGAGCCACAACCACGCCCCTCATCAGATACCGGGACAGCACACCCAGAAAGATGGGAGCTTTTGGCGTTCCCGGTATTCCATCGGGCTCCTGGTGATCGGGGCTGTTGCTGGCTACTTTCTATGGACCGAACATCGCGCCCACCTGTCGCAATGGTGGCCCTACGCGATTTTGTTGCTTTGTCCGTTGATGCACGTTTTCATGCACGGCGGACATGGCGGACATGGAGGCCATGTGGACTCGGAGTCCCCTCGGCAGGATGAAAACTCTCACAGGAGTTAGGCATCATGGAGCACACAGGACCCGCGTATGGCCTCTGGCTGCTGGTGGTGGTGAACATCGCGGTGTTCGTCATGTTCGCCTTCAGCTTTTTCAAGCCGGCCAACGCGCGCGACTGGCGCAGTTTCAGCGCCTTCACGGCATTCATCGTCGCGCTGTTTGTCGAGATGTATGGCTTCCCGCTGACCATCTATTTCCTTTCGGGCTGGCTGGGGCAGAAATTTCCCTCCGTGGATCTTCTGGGCCATGACGCGGGGCATTTGCTGGAACTGCTGTTCGGTTGGGGGGGCGATCCGCATTTCGGCCCATTCCACATCCTCAGCTATGTGTTTATTGGTGGCGGCTTCTGGCTGCTGGCAGAAGCATGGCCGGTGCTGTATGCGGCTCAGCGTGCGGGTCAATTGGCGCGGACAGGCCCTTACGCGCGGCTGCGCCACCCGCAGTACATCGGCTTCGTGTTGATCATGCTGGGCTTCCTGCTGCAATGGCCGACCTTGCTGATATTGCTGATGTTTCCCGTCTTGATGGTGATGTATGGCCGATTGTCCTTGGCGGAGGAACGTGAGAGCGCGATGCGCTTCGGCAAGGACTGGCAAGACTATGCAAGCCAAGTCCCGCGCTTTTTTCCCCGGCTGGGGTAGAGAATTCTGGCCGCCGGTTCTCTTCTTTCTCTGAGGTGTCCATGAGTGCAGTTCCTCCATCCTTAGGTGCCAAGGCTCGTCATACGGTCCTTGCGGCGCATTCGCACGGCAACCGTGGATGTGGGAAGGCCTGAGTTGCCCATGCGCTCGAACACGGTGAACCTGGCCTTGGGCGGATTGCTAGCCGTACTCCTGGCTGCGGCAGGTTGGTATGCGTTGAGCGCGAAAGGTGCATGGACTGCCGCGCCAGAACCCTATGCGCTTCGTCCCGATGACCCACAGACGGTGCAGGCCGGCGCTCGCATCTATGCACAGCATTGCGCAGCTTGTCACGGAGTCCGTGGCCAGGGGCAACCGAACTGGCGTGAACACGGACCGAACGGTCTGTTGCCGGCGCCGCCACACGATGAAAGCGGGCACACCTGGCACCATCCTGATGCACAGCTTTTCGCCATCACCAAGCATGGTTTGGCCCAGATGATCCGGCAGCCTGGATATCGCACCGACATGCCCATCTATGACGGGGTTTTGAATGATGCGGAAATTGTTGCCGTGCTGTCATGGATCAAGGCGCAGTGGCCACGGGAAATCCGTGCACGCCATGACCAACTCAATGACCAGTACCACAAATCACTGGAGCACTGAGGTGCTCCTTCAGGACAGGCCTGCTGCCGTGGCAGCGGGCCTTGAGCGGGCAGGACAACGATCAGTTGGCGTAGAGCTTTTTCATTTGCTCGCGCTCGTTGATGGATTGGCTGAGCAGTTCCTGGACAACCTGCTGCCGCGTCTTGCTGCCCGCAGTGGCCTCATCGAATTTCTGCCCCATTTGCGGGGCCACCGAGTCACCGTGGAGCATCTGGTCATGGACTTTCGGATCCAGGGTGCGCTTGGCCGTGTTTTGCCCAATGTGCTCGGGCGTGATGTGAACCACATCACCATTTCCTTGATGCCAAGCAGAGGTTGCTTGGGCCATGCCGGACAGAGCCATGAGGGCAACGGTGAGCGAGAAAGAAATGGTCTTTGCAATCATCTTGAAGTCCTTGTCTATGGGTTGGGGCGGGATGTCCTGCCTGTGCGAAAGGCACGGACAGACTGTATGAATCTGTGGCCAACAAAACGATGACCAGCAAATTACGTTTCCTTCATTTCACCGGCCGCGCGAGGCATTTCCTCAGCCCGACCTGACCCCGCGACCGGTGCCCGTTGTCACCTTGGAGTTGAACCTGGAGCCACAGACCATGCCAGCAAGCACAGCGCTTATCTACCACTGCCCCATGCATCCTGAAATTCGGCAGGACCACCCGGGGCGCTGCCCCAAGTGCCAGATGCTTCTGGTGCCAGAGGGGGCGCCGATCCAAGAAGGCCATCAGCATGGTCATAACCACGGTCATCACCACGGCCACGTCCATGGTGAATCACCGGGGCCGCACGCAGCATCGGCGCATGTCGATGCGCCCATCGAGCCACCGCCAGCGCCGGCTGGAACGGTCTACACCTGCCCCATGCATCCTGAAGTGCGGCAGGACCATCCCGGCAATTGCCCCAAGTGCGGGATGACGTTGGAGCCCATCATTCCCCTGGACGAGGAAGACAACCATGAGTTGCGCGATTTTCAGCAGCGCTTCTGGTGGACATTGCCACTCACGGTGAGCGTGACGATCTTGGCGATGTTCGGGCATCGTCTCGGATGGTTTGACATGAGGGTACAAACCTGGGTGGAGTTGGTGCTGTCGTTGCCTGTCGTGGCGTGGACGGGCGGGCCATTCTTTGTCCGCGGCTGGCAGTCGCTCGTCCAGCGCAGTCCCAACATGTGGACCTTGATCGGTTTGGGGACGGGCGCGGCCTTCTTCTACAGCCTGGTCGCCACGGCAGCGCCCGGCGTGTTCCCGGACTCGTTCGTTTCCATGGGCCGCGTGGCGGTCTATTTCGAGGCGGCCGTGGTCATCATCTCGCTGACGATGCTGGGCCAGATCATCGAACTCAAGGCCCGTTCACAGACCTCTGCCGCGATCAAGGCACTGCTCGGCCTGGCACCCAAAACTGCGCGTCGCATCAATACCGACGGCAGCGAGGAAGACGTGCCGCTGGCCCATGTGCATGTCGGCGACCTGCTGCGCATCCGTCCCGGCGAGAAGGTGCCTGTCGATGGCGTGGTGACCGAGGGCCATAGCGCCGTGGACGAATCCATGCTGACGGGCGAGCCCGTGCCTGTGACCAAGCGCATCGGCGACAAGGTGATCGGCGCCACGCTGAACACCAGCGGAGCCCTGGTGATGCGCTCCGAGAAAGTGGGCGCGGCCACCATGCTGTCGCAGATCGTGCAGATGGTGGCCAACGCCCAGCGCTCCAAGGCCCCCATGCAGCGCATGGCCGACGTGGTGGCCGGCAAATTTGTGGTCGTGGTGGTGCTCATCGCCATTGCCACCTTCTTTGTCTGGGGTTTGTTTGGTCCGGAACCTAGCTGGGTGTTTGGTTTGATTAACGCAGTGGCGGTGCTGATCATCGCGTGCCCTTGTGCGCTGGGGCTGGCCACGCCGATGTCGGTGATGGTGGCCACAGGGCGTGCCGCGACACAGGGAGTGCTGTTCCGCGATGCTGGCGCCATCGAGAAGATGCGTGAGGTAGACACCCTGATCGTGGACAAGACCGGCACGCTGACCGAAGGCAAGCCCGCGTTCGACACGGCCGTGGCGGCCACGGGCTACACGCCCGACGAGGTGCTGCGCCTCGCTGCCAGCCTGGACCAGGGCAGCGAGCACCCGCTGGCCGACGCCATCGTCAGCGCCGCGCGCGCCAAGGGGCTGGAGCTGGTCAAGCCTGCCGATTTCGAGTCCGGCAGCGGCATCGGCGTGCGCGGCACGATCGAGGGCCGGCGCCTGGTCCTGGGCAACACCGCCTTGATGCAGCAAGAGGGTGTTGCCACCGATGCGCTCAAGGCCGACGGCGAGCGGCTGCGCGGCGACGGCGCCAGCGTGATGCACCTGGCCGTGGACGGGCAGCTGGCAGGCATTCTGGCTGTGACCGACCCCATCAAGTCCACCACACCGGATGCGATCCGGACGCTCCATGCCAGCGGCCTGCGCATCGTGATGGCGACCGGCGACGGCCTGACCACGGCCAAGGCCGTGGGGGCCAGGCTCGGCATCGACGAAGTGCATGGAGAGGTCAAGCCTGCCGACAAGCTGGAGCTTGTGGACAAGCTTCAGAGAAGCGGCCATATCGTCGCCATGGCCGGCGATGGCATCAACGATGCCCCCGCGTTGGCCAAGGCCGACGTCGGCGTGGCCATGGGCACCGGCACCGACGTGGCCATGAACAGCGGCCAGGTCACGCTGGTCAAGGGCGACTTGCGCGGTATCACGGCAGCACGGGACATTTCCGTCGACACCGTCCGGAACATGCGCCAGAACCTGCTCTTCGCTTTTGTCTACAACGGCATCGGCGTGCCGATTGCCGCTGGCGTGCTGTATCCGTTCACCGGGTGGCTTCTGTCCCCTCTGATCGCGGCATTGGCGATGAGCCTCAGTTCGGCGTCGGTGATTTTCAATGCGCTGCGACTGCGCCGTGGCCATTGATGGTGTAGGCACCTCCCCGCAAAAACCATGAATGCCGCTCTTCTCGAATCCGTGCTGACCTGCCCGCACTGCGGCTTCGCACGGCAGGAATCGATGCCCACGAATGCCTGCCAGTATTTCTACGAATGCCGCCAGTGCAAGGCACTTCTGCGACCTCGCCCGGAGGATTGCTGCGTGTTTTGCTCGTTCAGATCCATGCCTTGCCCGTCGGTACAGCTGCAGCGCAGTTGCTGCAGTTAGCCGCAGATAACAGAAAAGTAATCTGAGGCTCATCCTTCTATCAGGCCCGCCTGTCGAGAATGGCTGCATGGGATGGCGCTCCTGATCCGACGCGCCGGCAAGAACACTGAGGGAATCAACACCATGGATTCGACCTACCATCGGTTCACCGAGCTATTTCAACAACTGGGGCTGGCCTCTGACACCCGGAGCATCCAGGAATTCCTGGCGCGCCACAGCCCACTCCACCCATCCATCCGGCTGGAAAACGCCCCTTTCTGGAGCGAAGCGCAATCGTCCCTGCTGCGGGATGAAATATTGCTGGATGCGGATTGGGCGGAGGTCGTTGACCAATTGAACACTGCCTTGCGTGGATCGGAAGGTAAGTGATGCCCGCGATCCGCTTGAGACTATCCGTCGGCGCCGCTGTGCTGGCACTCGTTTTCAGCCAGGCAAGTTTCAGCCAGGAGGTGCGGCTCGGTGCCCATCTGGAAGGGCTGTTGGTTGCGGCGCGGGAGGGCAATCCAGAGTTCGCCGGCATGCAGTTCGAAGCCGATGCCGCCGCAGAGCGGGTGCTGCCCGCCGGGGCCTTGCCCGACCCCAAGTTCGGCATGGAGCTGCGCGACATCACCCGGATGGGCGAGCGCAATCCGACGCTGCTGCCAGGGCGGGTCGGCAGCACACGCTACATCTTCACGCAGGAGCTGCCATGGTTCGGGAAACGGGGCCTCAAGCGTGAAGCCGCTGAACTGCAGGCAGAGGCAGCGCGGGGACGGGTGGCGGGTACCTGGAGCGAATTGGCCGCCAAGATCAAGACGGCCTACGCTCAGCTTTACTACCTTGACCAGAATGAACGGCTCACCCGGGAGATCCTGGATCTGATGGCACGCCTGGAGAAGGTGGCCCAGGTGCGCTATGCCAGCGGACTGGCGGCGCAGCAGGACGTGATCCGCGCGCAGCTGGAGCAGACCAGCATGCGCAATGAATTGATCGCACTTGAAGCGGAACGCAGCCAGCTGCAGGCGCGGTTGAAAGCGCTCGTGGGGCGTCCCGCCAGCGAGACGTTGGCCACGCCGGAGCGCATTCGCACGCTTCCTGCGTCCGAGAGCATGCGCTTCGATGTCCTGGAGCAGCGTGCGCGGGCCAGTAATCCGCTGTTGAGAACCGAGGAATCGCAGATCCTCGCCGCCGAAAAGAACCGCGAACTCACCTACAAGAACCGCTATCCGGACTTCATGGTGGGGCTCTCGCCCATCCAGTACGGCAAGTCGATCCGCGAATGGGAACTGATGGTCGAGGTCACCATTCCGCTGCAGCAGGATACCCGGCGCGCGCAGGAACGGGAGGCGCAGGCCATGGTGGAGGCCGCGCGCTCGCGCCGCGAAGTCGCCACCAACCAGGTGCTCGCCGATCTATACGAAAACGTCGCTGGCCTGGAGGCAGCGCGCCGCACGCTGGCATTGACCACGGAGAGCCTGCTGCCCCAGTCGGAACTGACCTACCGGTCTGCATTGGCAGGCTATGAATCGGGCAAGGTGGACTTCGCCACGCTGCTGGATGCCCAGAGGCAGATACGCCAGGCCAAGCTCAACCAGGTCAAGGCAGGTGTGGCCGCGCAAACGCGGCTGGCAGACATCGAGCGCATCGTTGGAGAAGAACTGTGACAACAAATCTCAAGGTGGGCGCGCTCGTGCTGGCGGCCACGACACTGGCCGCGGGCGGCGGTTACTGGTACGGCCAGCGGCAATCCGCCGCGCACGAGGCGACGCAAGCGGTTTCGACAGTGGGTTCGGCAAGTGACAAGAAGGAGCGCAAGGTTCTGTATTACCGCAATCCGATGGGGTTGCCCGATACCTCACCCACGCCCAAGAAGGACCCGATGGGGATGGACTACATCGCGGTCTATGAAGGCGAGCAAGAGCCGGATGCTGGGAGCGCCCATCAGATCAAGATCAGCACCGACAAGGTCCAGAAGCTCGGGGTTCGTGTCGAGGCCGCCAGTTTGCGCTCCCTGGACAAGATGGTGCGCGCCGCAGGCCGCGTGGAACCCGACGAGCGCCTGACCTACGCCATCACGCCCAAGTTCGAGGGCTATGTGGAACGCCTGCATGTCAATGCGACCGGACAGGCCGTGGGCAAGGGCCAGCCCTTGTTCGAGGTCTACAGCCCGGAGCTGGTGTCGGCGCAGCGCGAATACGCCATCGCCGCCCAGGGGGTCGATGCCTTGAAAGGCGCCAGCGAGGAAACGCAGAACGGCATGCGCCAGCTCGCCGAATCCAGCCTGACGCGCCTGCGCAACTGGGATATTTCGGACGAACAGGTGAAGGCGCTGGCCCAGTCGAGCGCGGCGCGCCGCACGCTCACGTTCCGCTCGCCGGTGGCCGGTATCGTGACCGAAAAGAAGGCCGTGCAAGGCATGCGCTTCATGCCGGGCGACGCGCTCTACCAGGTCACCAATCTATCGTCCGTGTGGGTGATCGCCGATGTGTTCGAGCAGGACATCGGCCTGGTCAAGCCCGGCGCGAAGGCATCGGTTCGCATCAATGCCTACCCCGACAAGGTGTTCACCGGCTCCATCACCTACGTCTATCCCACGCTCACGGCGGAAACCCGCACCGTGCCCGTGCGGGTGGAATTGGCCAATCCAGGCGGACTGCTGAAGCCGGGCATGTTTGCCCAGGTGGAACTGCCCGCCACCTCGAAGGGGTCTGTCCTGACCGTGCCGGCGTCGGCCGTCATCGACAGCGGCACGCGCCAGATCGTGCTGGTGCAACTCCAGGAGGGCCGTTTCGAGCCCCGTGACGTGAAGGTCGGTGCCCGCAGCGAGGACCGCATCGAAATCATCGAGGGCGTGCGGGATGGCGAGATGGTGGTGGTGGCCGCCAACTTCCTCATCGATGCGGAAAGCAACCTCAAGGCTGCCGTCGGGAGCCTGGGACATGCAGGACACGGTGCGCAAATCCCCACGGAGGGTTCCACCAGTACCCAGGCCGTCACCGGCGTGGGCCACCAGGCCGAAGGTACGGTGGAGGAGGTTGACACCAAAACCTCCACGGTCACCCTGGCGCATGGCCCGGTGGCCAGCCTCAAATGGCCGGCCATGTCCATGGAGTTCAAGGTGGCGAACAGTGCCTTGCTGAAGGACCTCCAACCGGGCGCGGCGGTGGCGTTCGAATTCGTCGAACGCGGCCAGGGCGAGTGGGTGATCACCGCCGCCAAGCCCCGTGGCAAAACCACGGCCAATCCGCACGCCGGCCACAACTGATCCTCGGGAAACACCATGCTTGCGAAGATCATTGACTGGTCGGGGAGAAACCGTTTCCTGGTGCTGCTGGCGACCCTGTTCGTCATCGTCGGCGGTGTCTATGCCGTGCTCAAGACGCCGCTGGACGCGCTGCCGGACTTGTCGGACGTACAGGTCATCGTCTACACCGAATACCCGGGCCAGGCCCCGCAGGTGGTCGAGGACCAGGTCACGTACCCGCTGACCACCTCCATGCTGTCGGTCCCCAAGTCCAAGGTGGTGCGCGGCTTCTCCTTCTTCGGCGCCTCGTTCGTCTACATCATTTTCGAGGACGGCACCGACATCTACTGGGCCCGCTCGCGCGTGCTCGAATACCTCAACTTCGCCGCCGGGCGCATGCCCAAGGGCGTGACGCCGCAGATCGGGCCAGACGCCACCGGCGTGGGCTGGGTCTACCAGTATGCGCTGCTGGCCAAGGACAAGACCCTGGCCGAGCTGCGCACGCTGCAGGATTGGTACCTGCGCTACCAGCTCACCAAGGCCCATGGCGTGGCCGAGGTGGCGTCGATCGGCGGCTTCGTGCAGACCTACCAGATCACCGTCGACCCGGTGAAGCTGCGCGCCTACGGTATTCCCTTGGCCAAGGTGTCGCAGGTGGTGCGCGACTCCAACCGAGACGTGGGCGGCCGCGTGGTGGAGATGGCCGAGACCGAGTACATGGTGCGCGGCAAGGGCTACCTGCGCGGCGTTGGCGACATCGAGAACCTGGTGGTCAAGGCCGACAAGGGCACGCCGGTTCTCATCCGTGACATCGCCCGCGTGGAGTTGGCGCCCGACGAGCGCCGGGGTCTGACGGAGCTCAATGGCGAGGGCGAGGTGGTCTCGGGCATCGCCATGGCGCGCTACGGCCAGAACGCGCTGGAAGTGATTCACAACCTGAAGGAGAAGATCGCCGAGGTGTCGACCGGCCTGCCGCAGGGTGTCACCATCGAGGCGGTGTACGACCGCTCCGACCTGATTCACCGCGCGATTGAAACGCTCACGCGCACACTGATCGAAGAAAGCCTGATCGTCGCGCTGGTCTGCGTGGTCTTTCTGATGCATGTGCGCTCAGCCTTGGTGGCGATCCTGATGCTCCCGGTGGGGGTGCTGATCGCCTTCATCTCCATGCGCCTCCTGGGCATGAACTCCAACCTGATGAGCCTGGGGGGCATCGCCATTGCCATCGGTGCCATGGTGGACGCGGCCATCGTCATGATCGAGAACGCCCACAAGCACCTGGAGCGCCTGCCCGAGGAGCACACCAACACCGATCGCGTGGAAGCCATGATTGCCGCCTGCAAGGAGGTGGGCCCGGCTTTGTTCTTCTCGCTGCTCATCATCACCGTGTCCTTCCTGCCGGTGTTCACGCTGGAGTCGCAGGAAGGCCGCCTGTTCTCGCCACTGGCCTATACCAAAACCTTTGCCATGGCCGGTGCCGCGCTACTGTCGGTGACGCTGGTGCCCGTGCTGATGATGCTGTTCATCCGTGGGCGCATCATGCCGGAGGCACGCAACCCGGTGAACCGGTTCCTCATCTGGATCTACCGTCCCATCATCGCCGCCGTGATGCGGTGGAAGAAACTGACGGTTGCCACGTCGATCATCGTGCTGGGCGTGTCGTTCTACCCCGCCAGCCAGCTCGGCTCGGAGTTCATGCCCACGCTCAACGAAGGCACGCTGCTGTACATGCCCGCGTCGCTGCCCGGGATGTCCATCACCAAGGCGGCCGAGCTGATGCAGACGCAGAACAAGATCATCAAGAGCTTCCCCGAGGTGGCGTCGGTGTACGGCAAAGCCGGGCGCGCCAACACGGCCACGGACCCGGCACCGACCGAGATGTTCGAAACCGTCATCAACCTCAAGCCGGAGTCCGAGTGGCGCACGGGCATGACGATCGACAAGCTGATCGCGGAGTTGGACCAGGCACTGCAGTTTCCTGGCGTGTCCAACGCCTGGACCATGCCCATCAAGGCCCGCATCGACATGCTTTCCACCGGCATCCGCACGCCCATTGGCATCAAGGTCTTCGGCAAGGACCTGGGCGAGATGGAGCGCCTGGCGCGCGAGATCGAGACCGTGGTTAAGCAGGTGCCCGGAACGACCTCGGCGTTCGCAGAACGCATCACAGGGGGCTTTTACCTCAATATTGAACCCGACCGGGCGCAACTGGCACGCTACGGCCTGGGGGTAGGAGAGCTGCAGGACGTCATTGGCACGGCCCTGGGCGGCGAAATGGTGACCACCACGGTGGAAGGCCGCGAGCGCTTTGGCGTGACGGTGCGCTACCCGCGCGAGCTGCGCGCCGACCCGCAGCAGATCGCCCGTGAAGTGCTGGTGCCCACTATGGACGGCGCCATGGTCCCGCTGGGACAGGTGGCGCGCGTGGAAGTCGCCAAGGGGGCACCCGGCATCCGTACCGAAAACGCGCTGCTGTCGGCCTATATCTTTGTCGACATCCGGGACCGCGACATCGGCGGTTATGTGGCCGACGCGCGCAAGGCCGTGAACGAGCAAGTTCAGTTCCCGCCCGGCTACTACGCCACCTGGAGCGGCCAGTTCGAATCCATGGAGCGCGCGGTGCAGAAGATGAAGGTCGTCATCCCGGTCACCTTGCTCATCATCTTCCTGCTGCTGTACCTGAACTTCAAGCGCCTGACCGAAACCTTGATCGTCATGCTGTCGGTGCCGTTTGCCCTGGTGGGGGGTATCTGGCTCATGTGGTGGCTGGGCTACAACATGTCGGTGGCTGTCGCGGTGGGCTTCATCGCACTGGCCGGGGTGGCAGCAGAGACGGGCGTCATCATGCTGATCTATCTCGACCATGCCTGGGAAGAAATTCAGGCACGGCGCCGATCGGAGAACAAGGAGCCTGGCGTGGCCGACCTCTACGAAGCCATCATGGAAGGCGCAGTCGAACGGGTGCGCCCCAAGATGATGACCGTGGTTGCCATCATGGCGGGCCTGCTGCCCATCCTGTGGGGGACCGGCACCGGCTCGGAAGTGATGAGTCGTATCGCTGCACCGATGGTGGGCGGGATGATTTCTTCGACCGTGCTCACGCTGGCGGTGATTCCGGCGATCTACGGCCTGGTCAAACAATGGAAACTAAAAAGCGTGGTGGCCTAATTCCGTCAAATACTTGAGGCTTCTCTCATCTGTTACCTGATGGAGGGAGCATGTAGACGACGACTCTGATGGCTCCGGTCAATCTCCATGCGATTGGTGCGGGGCACTCGAGCCTATGCGCGTCATGACGGACAGATCACCCGATTCGGTGCAGCGCATACCGGGTACATCGGCGATGTCTGTGTCGGACGTCGACGCCGAGCGCTGCACATTGTTCGCTAGCTGCGGGTAATAGACGGTAATCTAACGATGCGAGGGCGCATCCTATAAAGCCCTCAACTCGGTGGGAGACCATCATGAAAACCGCAGGTAATGCCGATCATCGCGAGCCGTGGAACAAGGGAAAGATCGTCGGGCAAAAGGCACCTTTTAAGCTGAAGGACATTTGGGCGCTGCATGTCCGCCTCCAGATTGAAGGTCGGGTGCGTGAGCTGCACTGTTCAACCTAGGCATCGACAGCAAGCTGCGCGCATGCGACCTTGTGGCCCTCAAGGTCCGGGACGTGTGCCATGGAGATCAGATGGCCACACGTGTCATCGTCATGCAGAGCAAGACTCAGCGTCCGGTGCAATTCGAAATCACACAGACCACCCGAGACGCCCTGCAGACGTGGATCAAACAGGCCGGGCTGAAGTCAGAACAATTCCTGTTTCCAAGCAGGCTCCACGATTCACCTCATCTTGAAACCCGACAGTACGCCAGAATTCTTGGGCATTGGGTCGACGACCTTGGACTGGACCGCGCGGACTACGGCACACACTCCATGCGAAGGACCAAGGCAACGCTGATTTACCGACGAACAAAGAATCTGCGCGCAGTGCAATTGCTCCTTGGGCACTCAAAGCTGGAATCAACGGTCAGGTACCTTGGCATCGAGGTTGATGATGCCCTGGAGATTTCCGAGCAAACGGAAATTTAAGGGCAGTCGCCGCAATCGATGAGACGAAAGCGCTAGCTGCCAATGACCGGCTGCTTCTGGAGCAGCCGGTCGTTCGAGTCTCAACTCCGAGCGGCTGCAATCAGCCTAAACCGACGTCAACATTGCACCACGATTGCACGCCCAGGCAAACATTTCTAGAATTCGCTGCCCACAACCATCCACCGGAGGATCGAGTCCCATGCGCCACTGATGCGGCCGTCAACGCGACGGCGAATCTCCACTGCCCCCACGACGCGGGGGAGCTCTTTGCATCTTTGGACCATGTATGGCGATTTCTCATCTCTCCCTGGAGGGCGTGTCCTACGTCCTGCCGAACGGCGAAACGCTTTTTTCCGATCTCAACGAAAACTTTGACCAGCGGCACACCGGCCTGGTCGGACGCAATGGCAGCGGCAAGACCGTTCTGGCGCGCATTCTTTCGGGCCAACTGCAGCCCACCCGTGGGCGCTGTGTGCGAACAGGTGCAGTGCATTGCCTCGCCCAACAGGTCAGCCCACGCGCGGACACCACCGTTGCCGATCTGGCAGGCGTGCAAGGCGTGCTGGATGCGCTCAAGCGCATCGAGGCCGGCAGTTCCGCGCAGGCGGATTTCGACGTGGTCGCCGATCGATGGGACATCGAACAGCAGCTTGGGCAGGCACTGGCGCAGCAAGGCCTCACACATCTGGATCCCATCACACCGGCCGGCGTGCTCAGCGGCGGTGAGGCAATGCGGGTGGCCTTGATTGGCGCCCAACTGTCTAACGCGGATTTCCTCATCCTGGACGAACCCAGCAACCACCTTGACCAGCACAGCTGTCGGGCCTTGATCGAATGGCTGCATCACTGGGAGCGCGGACTGCTGGTGATCAGCCATGACCGTCTGTTATTGGCGCGCATGGATCGCATCGTCGAGTTGTCCTCCCTGGGCTTGCGAAGCTACGGGGGCAACTATGCTTTCTATGCGCAGGCCAAAGCACAGGAAAAGCAAAACGCACTCGTCGAACTCGACCGCGCCAAGCTCGATCGACGGCGCGAAGAGCAGTCCATGCGGCAACAGCGCGAACGTCAGGAGAAGCGCCAGGCGCGAGGCACACGCAGTGGCAAGCAGGCTAACCAGGCCAAGATCCTGCTCGATCGCCAAAAGGAGCGCAGCGAACAATCCATGGGGAAACTGCGCCGACTGCAAGCGGATGCGCGGCTCGAACTGTCACAGCGCGTGCGCGAAGCAGCCGCACAGGCTGCAGACGACCTGCACATCCACTTGCACGAGTCCCCCAATCCTGGAGTTGCCCCACGCAATGTGGCAGAGCTGGAATACGTGGAACTACCGTTTGTGCCCCAGGCGACTCGTACCATCAGCCTGCTGGTGGGAGGGCAGCAGCGCATCGGATTGTTGGGCCCCAACGGTTGCGGAAAATCCACCCTACTGAAGGTGCTTGCCGGCCGAATCGATCCCATGGCAGGTGTTTGCAGGGTTACCGACCGCGTGGCGCATCTCGACCAAGGGCTGGACATCCTGGATGCGCAGCTCCCGGTTCTCGGCCAACTGCAGGCTGTGAATCACACCCTGAGTGAGGGCGAACTGCGGACGCGATTGGCACAACTGGGACTGGACGCGCCAAAGATTGCCATGCCCAGCGGATTGCTCAGCGGCGGGGAGCGCCTCAAGGCTGCCCTGGCCTGTGTTCTCTATGCAGACACGCCGCCGCGCTTGCTGCTGCTGGACGAGCCCAGCAATCACCTGGATTTGCCCTCTGTGCAGGCGTTGGAGAGGCTGCTGACGAGCTACCAGGGAGCGCTGATCGTTGCATCGCATGACCACGCCTTCTTGGAGCAACTGTGGCTGACGGATCTGTTGGTGCCTGGCACCGAAGGTTGGGCACTCATGCCTGTTGACCACTTGGCTGCATGCCAGCTGCTCGCCATCGCTGACAAATCAGGAAAGTAATCCGTTGGACGGGGCATTCACCGCTTGCCACAACCGGCAGCCCCATAGCGCCAGTCCGACTGATCACAGCCCAAAGGACTGAGCCTATCGACGGTCCTTGCCCGGTGAGTGGAACTGCAGGAGCTTCTGGTGCAATGCATCCCTCACAAGGGGACAAGACAGTCCCATGGATCCATCACAGGCAATCAGATGCGCTTGTGCCGATTGGGGCCAGTCCTCGATATCGTCATCCAGAGCTACCCAATGCCTTGGCTTTCTTCTCTGGGCGTCCGCCAAGACCTGCACGCCTCGGGGGCTGCTGCGAAACGATGCAAGAGTCCAAGGATCCGCACCATGCACCCGTTTGTGAAAAGTGCCCCCAATGAACCTTGTTCGCAACGAATCGGGAAGCAATGTGAGGGTCTTGTTGTAGCCCGGCCGAATGCACCAGGTGCTGCTGAGCACCAAGGCCACCGCAGGAAAGGGCGCAAGCACCTCTTCCAAGTGGGGAAGCCACTCGAAAAGCGTATTGCCCGCCGCCTGATAAGGGCTCATGTATATGCCCTTTCGGGGATGCCAGAGCACCGCCTCGTGGTGGACGACACCATCCAGATCAAGGTAGAGCACGACGTCAGCGCTGCGCGGCGCTGATGCCGGGATGTAGGGAGTAGCGCTATCGAGCGTCTGGCTGACCATGCAGCGATTTTGAAGCGGCCTGGCCGACCTTGCCAGTTGTTCTGGGGCCGATGCCAAGAAATTCCAACGGCGTGCATCCCCAATACCTGGAAAGAGGCTGGCTCGGAGCCGTGCTTGCACCAAACCCGTGGCCGCTGGTGTTCACTTTTTAGCGATGTTCACGGAACGTGAACACGACGAAAAAATGAACAAGCTGATCGCTCCCGGTATCTGAACCAATCGCCAGCTAATGGGTCGCGCATGACAGGTAGCAACGCGGCTTCCGTTAGTGCACCTGGAGACCTTGGCCTTGCCCCCGGTCCTCAATGGCTGTAGCCTTCCACGCATGGAACGCGCGAAGCCTACTTTTTGCGGATTGGACGCTGATCAGGTAACTCAGCTCGCCAGGGACGCTGTGGCCAACGCTGTCGTATCGACTGCACGCGCCGGCATCCCGCTCACCGGGTATGTCGATGGCCGCGTGCAGACGATCCAGGCTTCCGCCCCCCACATTGCAAAGTTCCTGCAGGAGCAAAGCGCTGGCCTTGGTGTACCGTCCATTGAGATTGAACGCGATCCGGGCACGGGATTGCTGGTGGGCCATGTGCCAGGAATCCCAGGTGCGCACACCCAAGGTGAAACCGTCGAAGAACTCAGCGCACACCTGACCGAGGTATTGGAGATGCTGCAGGAACACACCGCAGTCGCCCTCAAAAGACCACTTCCTAAACATGCGCTGAATTCAGGCGCATTGGGTGTGGTGGTTCACGTCCATGGGCAAGGTGCTGCTTATGAGGTGGAGTTCTTGACACAGGATGGGCATACCGTCTGCGTCGAGACGCTCCAACCAGCGGATCTGGCTTCGGCGCAGATTTCCGCCGGGCGTGAAGAGGCTCAACAAGACTTGCTTCAGAGTGAAGAACACCGCCAGAAGCCCCTGTCACCTTGATCAACGTCTTTCCGTTTGGCGTGTCATCGTGCCTTTGTTGACGAGGTCAGCAACTGACGCACCCGCGCAAAACCCTCTGGAGTTCTGGCCACCTCTTCAGGCGTCATGCCCTCCAGTGCCTGGTTGGGGGCATCCAGCCAGCGGCGGGCCGCAAGCAGGCTTCCTTTGGCCAGGATGGCAAGGTGGTCGAGTTCTTCGAGGCGCTCATAGTCTGGACTGCCGAATTCAGCACCCACGGGAGCCATGCGATCCCAGTCCTGCAGCAGATCCTGCTGCGCCTTCTCGCCCATATCATTCGTGGTGGCAGCCCGGGCTTTTGTCATCGCCATTCATCCTTCACAGGTTGTGCCCTGAACAATTGCGCTGAGTGTTCACACCGCTCCTTTGGGTAAGGATCCGCATGAAGAATCCACATTATGAGTCTCTGGGCAGGCGCATGCGGGAGTACCACCGCACGCACCAGTGGCGCCTGTCAGAGGGTGGCCTGTACATCCCTCATGCGTACTGGAACATGGGGCCCGACAGCCTTTCGTACTGGGATGACGTGGGCTTCATCCTCAATGGACGGCGCGTCATGGTGTGGTGGCGGCATCCTCGGGACATCTTCAAAGAAGCCGTCTGCTCTATGGCTTGGGAAGAGGCTGGTGACGGCCCCCAGGATTGCTGGTTGTTCGAAGGGGGAACCCAGAACTACAAGATGGTTGGCAAATCGGGCCGGCGAAAAAAGCGGAGCAGCTACACCAGTGGCGAGCCTTCGGAGGCGCAGCGCCAATACTACGCCAAGCTATTCCAGATTGAAGCGCGCTTGATGCGGGATGGGATCGACCTGGAGGTTCGCCCGTCATGGAAATGGGAGCGTCTCAGTTGTGCCATGGGTGTGACCCTGGTGGCACCGCTTGAAGTGCGCAACGAGCAAGAGGTCGCAGAAGTGGCCCACTTGGCCCGCAACCTCATCTTGCGCAAAACCACGTTGTCACAGCAATTCCCGGGCTTTGTGTATGACAGAGCGAGCTGGCTGCGCGATCAAAGTCGAGAGCCAACGACCGTGTCTTCCTCCTTGGCAATGATGGCTTGCGAAGGAAGCCGATCTCCATCTGTATCGGAGTGAGCCACCATAGTGATGCCTGCTTGAAACTGCTATGTGGAAGAAAAGACGTCTTGACCATAGTCTTGCGCAAGGCTACAAAGACCCATCATGAAAGCACTTTCCGATCCCATCTTCATTGGCACCATGGTTTTCAGTGGCGTCATGATCCTCGGCTACTTCTCTTCAAAGTGGCAGAGGACTCACATGCAGGATCGTGCGAAGGACGAGAGGTAGCTCCTGGGCGGTTACCGAGCAAGCCAAGCCGACTTCACGACTTTTGTTCAAGCGCGGCGGCCCAAGCGCTGCAAGCTGAGAGACAACGGTGCGTTGGCTCGCAACGTCGCACTCAAACTGCGCATGTTCTGGTCGCCGGAGCAAATCGCTGGCTGGCTAAAACGTATTTATTCGCGCGACGAGAGCCTGCAATTGGGTGATTACGCTGGTGTTGCGCAGAAGTGGTCGAAAGCCATTTGTGCAGGCTGACCTACTGGTGGTTGATGCAAGAGGGAGGACTACCATGCCTGTTGAGATTGTGTTGCGTAATGACGCAGGCAAAGGTACGCTGGCAACATGAACATTTGTAATGTTGCCAGACAGTCAGTTCGGAACTACTTTGCTCCCTTGGTATGGGTATGGCGTGCGATCCATCGTGCTCGGAGCAACTCTTAGGGCAACGCTGAACAAGCTGTCGAAATTTGCCATGGGGCCCTGAACGACGCAGTTGTTTGGATGTTTTGGTCTCTCGTGAACCGCCCCGGGTTTTGAGGAGGCTCCAACACTTGAGAAGATGGAGCTATGAACAAGTCACCGAAGTTCTCCCCG
>NZ_JAKVIJ010000018.1:0-44930 GCF_022760965.1 Simplicispira sedimenti | reverse complement strand
GGACGTGAGGGCGTCGTAGAACGCCAGGCGTTCGATCTCCTGGGCTGCGCGCTTGCGGTCGGTCACGTCGAGCGTGTAGCCGTGCATGAGCACCGCGCCATCGGGTTCGGCCTGCAGGGCCGCGCTGGTCATGTGCCAGCGTACGCTGCCATCCGCCCCCAGCACGCGGTACTCGCAATGCCAGGGTTTGAGCGTGCGCACCGCACGGCGGATGGCCCGGCGCAGCAGGGGCAAATCCTCGGACAGCACATTGCGCTCCAGTGTCTGGATGTCCTGGCGAACGATATGGTCGGACACCCCCATCATGCCCTCCACCGCCTCGCTCACGTAGGGCAGGCTGGGCTTGCCGTCGGGCTGGATGCGACATTGGTAGATGAAGCCCGGAATGTTGCTGGCAATGCGCTGGATGAAGTCGAGCTGCTCGCGCAGCTGCTCGGCGGCGCGGTGTTCCTCGGTCACGTCCTGCACCACCCCCATCTCGACGAGCACGCCGTCCATGCGCGAAGGACTGCTCACGCGCGAGCGCATCCAGCGCACCTCACCATCGGGGCGACGCCAGCGGTACTCGAAGTCGCGCCCATCGCCGGCCTTGCTGGCCTGGATGAAGGTGTCCATGTCCTCGGGCAGGATGCCGCTGAGCGCACGCTCGGTGCTGATCCACTCCTGGCGCTCGAACCCGGCGATATCGCACAGGCCGCTGGACCACAGCAGCACGGTTTCGCCCTCATCCCAGATGCGGCGCCAGTGGCCGGTGCGTGCCAACCCCTCCATGGAGCTGTACACCTCGGTTTGTTCGTGCTGCTCGCGCCGCACATCCTCGAGCAGGGCGTCCGCCTGCTCCTGCCGTGCACGCAGGGTTTCCAGTTCGGTCAGATCCTGCACGGTGACGAGAACGCTCCCAATGCCCGTGCGGTGGGCATGGATCTTCCAGGCCAGCACCAAACGGCCTTGTTCACGCAGCACATGGCGGCATTCCAGCGGATCCCCGGTGCGCACCACGGCGGCCAACTGCTCCTGCAGGTGCGTGCCCGACAGCAGCACAAACACATTGGCGGCCGAGGCCCCAGGGTTGCGCACCGAGCGCAGCCCCTCCAGGCGGCGCGCTGCAGCGTTGGCGGAGATCAGGCGCAGTTCCGAGCCATGCTGATGGAACCCGAGCAGCGCCACGGGCACGGCATCCAGCATGGACTGCAGGCTCGATTGCACCGCCAGCAGCGCGGTGTGATCGGCAGCCGGAGCAAGGGACTGAAGCACGGACGGGGTAGCGGTCACGCAGTAGCCTTTGGTGGAATAGAGACGCCCTCGGGTGCAGCGATGGTCCTAGTATGACAAAACGTAACCATCTTGCGCCAACCCTGATACATATTCGGGGAAAACCCGCATGCCTGCGCCCGCAGTCCCCAGTGGGCCAATGTAGCGCCGCCACCAGGACACCACGCCATTAGAATGCATCGCAACGGTAACCCATGCCGTCACCAGGGTCCTTGTCCAAAGGCCACCTCCACGCCTCCGACATTCTGTCAGCGCCCATGCACCACGGCACCGATCGCAACCCACAACAGCCCTTTCTGACACCCGAGGAACGCGCCGCCATTGACCGGGGACGCTGGTTCTCGGCCCTGAGCCCTTCGCTGCGGCACGACATCTTTCGCCTGGGCACCGTCACGCGCTACGCACATGGCGACCTCATTGTGGAGCAAGGCGAACTCGCGCAGCATTGGTTTGCCTGCGCCAGCGGGGCCATCCGCTTTCGGCGCACGTCCCCGGCGGGCAAGCTGGTGACCTTGGCCTACGTGGAACCCGGCATCTGGGTAGGCGAGGCCGAGGTGCTGCACAGCGGCCCCAACACCTACGACGCGCACGCCCATGGCCGCACCACGGTGCTCGGCGTGGCCGAGGCCGTGTTTCGTCAGCTGCTGCGCGAACACACCGAATTCGGCGAAGCGCTGCTGACCCTGCAGGCGCGGCGCATGCGTTTTCTGTACTGGATGATGGAAGACATGGCCACGCTGCCCCTGCGGGCACGGTTGGCCAAGCACCTGCTGCACCTCATGCGTCGCTTCGGCCCGCGCCATGTGCCACCGGGCGATGAAGTCCCGCTGGGCATCGTGCTGGTGCAGGATGAGCTGGCCCAACTGCTGGGCTGCTCACGCCAGCGCGTGAATGTGGAGCTCAAATCCATGGAGCGCGAAGGCGTCATCCGCATGGCCCAGCGCGGCATCATCGTGCGCCAGCGCGAGCAACTGGAAACCATTGCCCAGCAGGAAACATGACGGACCACGCCGCGCCGCCGCTGCCTGCAGGCATAGAACAGCACACCCCCATGATGCATCGGCGTGTTCCCCTCTGAAAACCTGCGCACCGCCTAAAAATCTACGCCAAAAACTACGCTGATCCCATCAGCCGCCTTGCGCAGGTCGGCGCGGCCTAGTCCCCCGAATCTCCCCACGGCTCCAATAGTCTCATTGGAACCACGCAAGCCTTTTTTGTAGGTGCAACCCCTAATCTATGCGCGGCAGCAGCACCGGGTCGTTGCGCGGGGCGGCGTCTTGTTCTGCGCGCTCGCGCAGAGCCTGCTGCAGCTCGCGCTGCGCTCGCCTTTGGCGCTGGTCTTTTTGTCGTTGGGTGCGGCGGCTGCGTTGGGCTGCCGCCTGGCCGGTGTGCCGCATCATTGCGCTGCGGGTTTATGACGCCCGTCCTCGATGTCGAGGATCTTGTTGAGCTGGTCGCTCACGGCCGCGTAGCTGGCGCGGCAGAGGGCGATGTGGCTTGCGGTGTCGCGCTCGCTGGCACCACGTCCGGCAGCGGCTGCGGCCGCACCCGCAGGTTGGCCGGCAGGGGCTCGCACCCCGAGACCACTGGCCCCGATGTTGTTGAGCATGCGGACAGTGCCAGCGTCAAGGCACTGGCGATCAGACAAGAGAGCGATTTGCGCACGGGCATCTCCCAGGCGATTGTTGAGGGTGGCCACGGTGCGTGCGTGCGCACCAGCGGCCTGGTCGGCAAAGCGGCGCTGCTGCCGCGCGTCGGACTCGCGCGCCTGGTGCTCGGCTTCGCGCTGGGCGGCGGTGTTGGCTGTCCACCGCCACTCCTGCACCTGCCAGGTGCCCCAGGCCGCGCCGCCAGCGCCCACCAGCAAGGCAAGGACGTAGGCCCACATGGCGCGTCAGGCCTTGAAGGCGCCGGTCTTGTTGAACAGGCCCACCAGCACGCCGATGACGGGCTGGATCTGCGGCCACAGGCCTTTGTAGCCCGCATCCACGGCTTCGATGATGCCGCGCACGGCGGCGAGCTTGGCCTCGCCCTGGCCTTGGCCGGGGATGGCTTCCTCGATGGCCTTGATCGCGGCGATCAGGGCGGGGAGCAGTTGCACGATGGTGATGATGGCTTGCATGGCGTTGGTCCTTTCAGGGTTGGATGCCCAGGGCGGCGCCCTTGGCGGTGATGGTGATGACGCGGTTGGCGGGCTTTTCGGGCGTGCGGGTGCTGACGTGCACCCAGGCCTTGCCGCCGATGTGCTCATAGATGAGCTGGCCTATGCCCAGCAAGTCCACCAGCGGCGCGAGCGAGCGGGCGATCTGCTCGGGCGTGCCGAAGCCCGGCGCCACGAAGTCGGCCGCGTGGCCCTGGGTGTGGTCGCTGGTGGCCACGCCGCCCACGGCGCGGTTCACGGCCTGGCTGCGGTAGCCGCTGGTGACGATGACCGGCACGCCCAGCGTGGCGCGGATGCGCTCCAGCATTTCAGCGGTGCGCACCAGGCGCGGCACCAGTTCGGGCGGCGGGGTGTTGTCCAGGCCCAGGCTGCGGGCCTTGCTGCTAGCTGTGAGTTCGGCCAGGGTGAAGTGCTTTGTCAAATTCATGCGGCCCTCCGGTGGCGTTTGTCGGTACGGCGCCGCCCCATGCGGGGGCCGCGCCACTTCTTCACCGCGGTGCCCAGCGCAAACAGGGCCGCGCCCAGGGTGGTGGTGATGTGGGCGTTGATGCGGTCGTAGCCGCTGGCCAGGGCGGCCAGCTCGGCCACGGCGCCCAGGCATGCCACGGCCATGCCGATGCGCTGCAGCAGCGTGTCTTCATACCGGGGGTGCAGCACCCCCAGCGCGCACACAAGCGCAACGGTGAGCAGCGCCAGGATGTAGAGCGCGGCCATGGCGTCACCCTCCCCCGCCGATGCGGCGCCGGATGGCGTCCCATGTGTCGGCAGCGATGCGGGGCGCGTCCACGGCGTGGATGGCCTCGTACACCTTGGCGATGATGGCCATGCCAAAAAGCCCGATCAGGAAGCCCACGAGGCCCTCGGCGTTTTGCATGCCCATCCACAGCGCTGCCGGGCTGGTGGCGTAGTAGCTGACCACTGCGCCGCCCACGGCCATGCTGCCGCGCTCCAGGGCGCTGCCTTGCACGAAGCGCAGGCTGACGAATGCCCCAGCCACGCCAGCGATGATCTTGCTCAGGCTCGGGTCCAGCGTGGGGGGTGCGTCAGCCATGGCCAGCCCTCCCCGCCACTGCTGCGCGCAGGGCACAGGGGTCGAAGCGCCAGGCGTCCAGCAGGCCCAGCATCTCGGCGCAGGCCTCGCTGCACATCACGCGGCTGCTCTTGTGGGGCACCACCCAGGCCAGGAAGCCCAGGATGAGCTGCCAGTCGTACAGGCGGCCCTGGTTGTCTCGCGCCCACTGCGCGGCGCGCTGCGGGCTGGCGGGCGTGGCGTCCAGCGTCCACTTCTCGCCCAGCACGATGCGCTTGAAGCGCACGCCGCCACGCTTGCCGGGCCTGCGCGCGCTCCAGGGCGGGATGTGCTCCAGGCCGGTGCTGCTGACGCACCATAGGGCGCCGCTGGCGTCAGGCTGGCAGGTGCCGTCGGGCATGAGGTGATCCACCCCGTCGCCGGGCTCGAACACCACTTCGCTGTGGCTGTAGCGCCCGCGCAGGCGCAGGCGGATGAGCACGTTGCCCAGGCCCAAGAGGCCCGCGCGTGTGCCGTGGTAGCTGGCGAGCTTCATCCATGCCACCTTTCTTCTGGCTGCACCGGGGCGTCCAGGATCTGCAGCGCGCGGCCCGCAGCGAGCACGCCCGCAGCCTCCAGCGCTTGCACGCCCGCGCGGGTGTCTGCGCGGTCCAGGTCGATGTAGGTGGCGGCGTTGACTTTGCTCATGTACCGGCGCATGCCTGCGGCCTGCGGCGTGGCGCCGATGCTGGCCAGGTCGATGGCCACAGCCTCCGCATCGGCGAAGCGCGAGAGGAAGGCCAGCCGGGTGATGTGGCGCAGCACCGGCGCAGGCACTTGCTCCGGCTGATCTGCAGCAAGGCGCCACGCGCCAGGGTGCTGTGCCTCTGCGAACTCTTCGTCCGCCACAATGGTGTTGATGACGGCGCCATCGGCGCCCAGGATCTCAATGCGCTTCATGCTTTAGGCCCTCGGGTAAAGACGCAGGAAAACGACGCCGTCGCGGCCTTTGAGCGAGACCATCGTGCCGCTCGTGAACTTGGCACCGCTCGGCGCGCCATAAAATGGAACAGTTGTTGCCCAAACAACACCGGCGGTTTCCGTCACAGCCCCCCACCCGCCAAAGGCGCCCGGCTTTGTTGTGCTCGAAGCCTGCTGTCCGGGCATCCCACCACCACCGGGCCCAGCGTCGGACGTGGCGCCCGGATAGCTGGCGCCGTTTCCAGAAGCGAAGTCGAGGCCCCACGGGTCGCCTGCCGCACTTAAAAACGTAATCGCCCCCGAAGTGCGCCCGCCGCCCGCATTAGGGCCTGCGGCGCCCGGGTTCGCGCCATCGAGGGCGTCCCCGTATGCACCGCCCCCTGCGGTTGACACTGCAGTGGCCGCCACCGCATCGCCGCCGTGCCCCCTGACACCGCCGCCGCCCGTTGTTGTGATACCTGCCGGCGTCGAATTGAGCACGTCTCCGCCTCTGGTGGCCTGCTGCGTAAAAATGTGCGAAAAGTTGACCGCACCGCCACCCGTGACGTGTGCAAAATTGCAATTGGCGATGTACCCTCCGCGCCCACCTGGCCGATGGACATCGCCGCCGCTGCCACCCTCGCCCCCTTCACCGCCCAACAGCGGGGCCCCTGCCGTCACGGCTGAGGCCTTGCCGCCCTTGCCGCCCTTTACGGTAATAGCCACGCCCGGCCCAGAAACGGTGGTATCACCACCGTCATTGCCGTTTGCGTGGCCGGTGGTGCGCGTCAACCCGGCGCCGCCTGCGCCGATGGTGATGACAAACGCATCCCCAGCGCTGACCTGCACAACCTTGTCGGCAGACTCGCCTGCGCCTGCGCCGGTTGCGCATCCGCTGAGGGACACACCCCCAGACCCGTCCGCAGCAATGACTCGCAGCAGCAGCGTGCCGCTGACGGACGCGGTGTAAGTCATGCTGCTGGTGATCGTGCGGCTGTCAATAGGCATGGGCACCACGCCCGCGCCGCCAATGAGTGAAGAGAGATCGGCCATTTAGATGTACCCCTGTGTTGCGTCTTCGTACTGCAGCCGCAGCGATGCGACCTTGGTGTCAATGCGCCGTGCGGCGCCGGTGGCCTGCTTGCGGAATGGGACGCCAGCAAAGTCCACGTAGCAGGTGAGCGGGTCTGCGGTGAGCGTGAAGGCCCACCACTCGCCCTTTGCCATGGAGCCCGCAGTTGGGCCGGTGAGCGTGACGCCGTTGGAAATGAGGATGTAGCGCACGCCCGGCACGGCGGTGGTGTTCGTTGTGACCTGTGCAGTTACTTCCACACCGGCGTCCAGCGTGGTCCAGTCAGGATTGCTGCCACTGGGTTCGCTGGCCGCGACATCCGCCAGATTCGTCAGCAGCAGCCAGAAGCGCCCGTTGTGTTTGACCGTGGCGGGCTTGGCGAGCGCGCCTGTGAGCGATGACCACAGGCCTCTGAAGTTGGTGGCGCCCATGGCGACTTCGGCGGCGGACGCTGCGCTGTTGGCCGCGCCGACTGCCGTCGATGCCTGCGCTGCCGCCTCCTGCGCGTTGAGGTATGCCGTGTTGGCAATGGCGTACACGTTGGGGCCGGTGGTGCCCTGCCATGCGGTCGCCCAGGCGAACGCCTTGCTGTTGTAGGTGCCCGCCGCCCGGTCTGATAGCGCCGGGAAATCCGGCGGCGCAGTGAACGATGGGACAGGTGTTGCTGCCATCAGATGCTCCCTTTGATTTGAAGATCGAGCCGCGCATTGGCGGATGTGTCGTCGGCTATCGACCCCGAGACGAAGCCGACGGTGTTGAGGTAGCCGTAGCGCGGCAAGTCGGTGGCCTCGAAAGCCACGAGGCGGTCTAGCACCTCGTCAAGCAGCGCATCGGTGTACATGGCTTCATGCGCATCAATGACCACCTGGCACTGCACGTCGCGGCGGGCCGGGCGTCGCACGATGCTGTAGGTGCCATCGGGCTTTTCATCCCAGTAGGTGTAGCTCTTACGCTGGGCCGAAGCACCGCGCACCACGCCGCCCCAATTGGCGTTTCCAATGAGGCTGCGCCAGTCGCCCACCATGATGGTGCCCACCGCCACCGGCGCGCCGGTGGATGCGCTGATGGTGATAGTGAGTTCCGGGTCGGGATAAATGCCGATGCCGTCAAACGACAGCGACTTGAGATAGCGCAGCGGCTGGAACAGAAGCTCGTACATGCCAATGGCCTGCTCCCACAGGTCACCCGTCCAGGAGTTGACCACCGCTCCACCGGGCGCATCCTTGAGCGTGATGCTGTAAGCGCTGCCCACAAGGCCGTCGAGCCGAATGGCATTGAAGAAGCCTGGCCGCAGCACGAAGGTGAGCGAGGTGGTGGAGCCCGCGGGCGTGGTGGTGTATTCATCAAACGGCGCCATGCGGTTGCTTGGGCCAAAGCGCAGCCACTTCGTGCCGTCGGTGCCGGGCGTCACGCCGGTGCTGGCAGCCACGGCCTCCCACACGCTGCCGCTGTGCGTGACGCGCTGCCCGGGGGTGTACGCCGTGCCCGCTGCCCATGCGGCCTCGCCAATGGAAAGGTCTGGCTCTGCAATGCTGGTGCCCGCAGACACCATGGATGCCGTAACGCTCAATGGCACAAGGATTCGCGCTGCTGTCATGCCACGGCCTCCATGCGCACGGCGTTGCCGCCGCCGCTCACGTTGTCGATTTGGTCTGCCAGTTGCGCCGTGTAGCTCGCCGTGGCTGCGCTTGTGGCCCGCAGCTGCGCTACCTCGGCACGCAGGGCGCGCAGCTCTGCAATCAGTTCAGCGTCGCTGCCAGCGGCGACGGGCTGGGAACCACCGGCCCAAGGGTTGTATGCCTTGGGGATGATGGCTTCGCCCTCGTGGATCTGGGCCAGCATGTCGCGCGGGACGTAGTTCGTGCCCACGGCGAACTTCGGGATTCCGGCGCCGGAGAACACTTTTTCGATGTCTTCCAGGCTGTAGCCGTAGGCCGATGCAATATCCGCCTGCGTCCATCCCTTGATCTCTGCCGTGATCGCAAATCCGCGCAGATCGTCGAGCACGCTGGTGTCTTTGTACGTGCTGTCAACAAACCCGAGGATTTGATCGGTGCGCGATGGCGCGGGGCTGCTGGCCCCACCGCCGCCGCCGCCGCTTGGCCCGCTGCTGAAAGTAGGGGCGCCGCCGGGCTTGGTGTCCTCGGGCTTGTCCAGCTCGGGGAACATCAGGGCCTGCAATTGCGCAATGGCGTCGGCAACACTCAAGGTCGCATCCACACCTGCCTGACTCAACTCGATTTGGTCGCGCCAGAACCTCAGCGTGGCGTCCAGCTGCTCACTCTGCCCCTGCAGTTCGCGCAACGTGCGCTCTGCCGTGCCGAGCTGCTCGCCTGCCATGGCCTCCAGCTCGGAAAGCTGGCCTGCCAACACCAGGCGGGCGCGGTCTGCCTCGAACTGTGTGGCGTACTGCGTGGCATCAATACCGCCGCGTGCTGCGCTGATGGCATCAGACAGCGCGTCCGTATCTGGCAAGTAGCCGGTGCCTCGCGCGGTGGCAAGGGCTTGTGCGATGTACGCGCTGGCCTGTGCTCCCTGCTGCACTGCGGTGCTGCTGACGGAGCCGTACAGGTCTTGCACGCTGTCGTGCAGCAGGTCGAACAGGCCGCTCAGAGCAGCCCGCGCCTCACTTGCCACATCGATGCGGGCCTGCAGCCATTCCTGCTCGCGCTTCACTGCGCGTTGCAGGGCGCCGAATACGGCATTGATGGAAGATTCGCGGGCCTGCTCTGCCGACTGCGTAATGCTGGCGAATGCACCCGAGAGCTGCAACAGCATGGCGTAGGCTTTGAGTCCCTCGTCGGTGCTGCGGTCCTGCGCCTCCGCAAGCAGGCGGTATTGCTCCCGCGCGTTCGTGGCATCAATGTCGGGCAGCGTCAGATTGAGTTTGCCGAATTGCTGCTCCAGTTGGCGGCGCATGGCTTCGCGCTGTTCATCGGCGCTGTAGAAGTTCTGGAAGTAGGTGCCCGTGGTGGCGGCCATGGCTTCCAGCCCACCAAAGGCGTCGGCAATGCGGCTGGCAGCATCCGCCCCCGCCAGAGATGCGTCGAGAAGCGTGTTGCCGAGCTGGTCCCAGATGGTGTTGACGCTGCTCAGACTGGTTGCCAGGCGCGTGAGGGTGTCGATGGCTTTTTCGCCTTCGCGCGCATATTCACTTGCTGCGTAGGTGGTCTCTTCAATGGTGCGGGTAACGGTCTGCATCGTGCCGTCGCCCCAGTCGCCCATGCCGCCCGCGAGCGTCTCTGTGACTTCGCGCGTGGTGGTGGTCAGCGTGCCCAGCACTTGCTGCGCAAGCTCGTTGGAGCCAGTGGCCAGTGCGTCCTGCAGGGCCTTTTGAATGCCCGCCTCGTCCAGCCCCTTGAAGCTGACCTTGATGTCGGTGGTGAACCCCTTGATCCGGTCGGTGGGCAGCGAGAGGGCCTCGGCAAAGTCGGTCACCTGATCCTGCACAGCCGAGAAGCCGCCGGACAGCACGCGCGCCAGCTCGGGATCGATGGCCGAGTAAGTGGTCTTGTCAGAGCGGAACAGGCCGCCCTCGTAGAAGCGGTACTGCTGCCCCTCGAACCCCGCTTCGCCGCCCAGCGTGCCCTGAATACCCTGATCCTTGAGCTTGCGCGAAAACATGGACGAGAGCAGGCCGATGCCCAGGGCGATGGGGCCGAGGGCGCCAGCGATGGTGCCAAGGCCGCCCATGATGGAGCCAGCGCCAAGCATTTGCGAACCCGCCGTGAGCGTGGTTCCAAGGCCGTTAGCAAACAGGCTTTGTGCGCCGTAGCTCAGTCCGGCGTTCAGGCTTCCAAAGCTACTCAGCAGCGAGGCCCCGCTGAGCGCCGTTGAAAGCCCCCCGCCCTGCCCCGCCTGCGCAGCAGTGGACAGGCCCAGCGCGCCAGTGATGGCGCCCGCCACCGGGTTCACCACCGCGCTGATGACGGGCCGCAGCACCATGGTCTTGAACATGTTGACCACGGTGTCGCGCAGGTTCTGCGCGAAGTCCTTGCCGCTTTCAAACCCGCGCATGAGGGCGTCGGTGAGGCTCTGGTTGATCTGGTCGGATGTGCGCTGCCATTCGTCGGCAGCCTTCTTGGCTTCTTCGACGGCGGTTTCGCGGGCGGCGCCGGTGCGCTTGGCGTTGGCCAGTTCGCGGTAGGCTTTGGCCTGGGCCATGAGGGCCTCGTAGGCCTGCAGGTCGAGGTTGCGGTCCAGCTCTTTGCTGGCCTGCAGCTCGCGGTCGGTGGCCAGCATTTCGAGCTTTGCGGCGTCCAGCTCTGCCACGGCCTGGCGCGAGAGGCCCATGCGGTCAGCCGCTTCTTGCTGCGCCTGCACGTCGGCCAGGAGCTTGTCTGCCCCGGCCTGGAGCGATGCGATGTACCCTTCGCGAGCCTTGGCGGCTTCGAGCGTGGCCTTGGCCATGTCCTCCAGCACGCGCTTTTCGGCTTCCTGCGCAGCGCGAATGGCGGGCTGCTTTGCCAGCAGCTCGGCCTGGGCCTGGGTGAGCTGGTCGAGGCTGAGGGCGCCGTCGGCATACATGCGGCTCAGGCGCGCCCAGTCGTCGGCAAAGCTGCCACTCAGGCCGTGCAGCTCGGCCATGATCTTGGCCTGCTCAGCCAGCTCGCGGCGCAGGGCTTCGGCGGCCTGCTTGGCTTGCGTGTTGGCGGCGGCAAGACTCGCAGCAGATGCATGTGGCGCCACGGATGGGCGTGGGTCCACAAATGCCGGGTTGACCACACCACGCCCACCACCCACAGGATTACTGGTGATGGCTTCTCCCTGAGGCGCTGGCATGCCATGCAGGCGGTACACGTTTTGCTGGTATCGCTTCCAGGCGGTTTCCCAGAACCCCTCGCCTGCGGCGCTGCCATCGCGAAACGCCTTGACCGCTTCGTTGATGCCGGCCACCAGCGGCCCGGCCACTGCGCGGGCGGCGTTGGTGGCGTGGGCCTGCATTTCGAACAGCTGCTTGTTGAAGCGGTCGGCTTCATCGGCCTGGCTGGCGAGCACCGTGCCCACCAGTGCGCCCTTCTCTGCCAGGTCTGCCAGGAACGGGGCGGCATCCTTGACGGACTTGCCGAACAGGTCTTGAATCAGGCGGGCCTTGTTGGCATCGTCTGCGAAGCCCGACAGAGCTACAGCGGTTTGCCGCAGTGCCTCAGCTGGGTCGAGCCTGCGCAGTTCTTCGGCCTTGAGGCCGATGGACTCAAGCGCCAGGGCCATGTCGCTGCCTGGCGTGGCCTTGCTCAGAACATCGTTGAACTTGATGAGCACAGAGCCCACCAGGTCCAGCGATGCACCGGTACGCAGTGCCGTGTCTTCCAGCGCGCTGATGTTTTCAATCGTGGAGCCGGTGGCGTCCTTGATGTCGTTGAGCGCATCCACGCCGTCGTTGATGCGCTTGACGAAGGCGAACATGGCCCCCATCGTCAAGCTGCTTCCCAGGGCCAGGATTTGCCCGCGCACCACGTCGGCCACGCCACCCAGGGCGCCAAGGCGAGAGCTGAGCCCGGCTTGCGAATGCGCTGCCGCCTCAGCCTTGACGCGGGCGGCATCCAGCTGGTCCAGGTAGGGCTTGAGCGTGTCCAGGTTCGCGCCGCGCAGGCGGGCGATGCTCTCCTGGTACTGGCGCGTGGCGGTGCCGCCCGACTCCAGGGCCGCGATCTGGCGCTGCAGGCTGGACACCATGTTCTTGGTGACGCCATCCATGGTGCGGGCGGCGGCCTCGCCACCGGCGCCAATCTTCTGCATGCTTTTGCCGCCCTGCTCGCCCGCCGTGGCGGCGGCCTGTGCAAGGTCGGCGATGGACCGCTTGGCGCGGCCCACACCGGCCTCAACGCCGTCGGCGCTGGCGGTGATCTTGATCTCGGTGCTCAGGTCGCTGGTCATGGCGGGGCGGGCGCTGTGCATGCGTGTGCACAGCGCCGGTCAGGTTTTGGGTTTGGGGGCAAATTCGCGGAAGGCGGCCACGGCTGCGGCCTCCATGGCCATGAGGTCGGCGTGCAAGTCATCCCACTCGGGCGGGGGGAGCTGCAGCCGGTCCATCAGGGGGTAGATGGCCTCCCAGCGCAGGCCGCTGGGTGTGCCGCCCATGGGGGGGTATGCCCAGCGCGTGCCCACGCGCTGGAACAGGGCCAGGGCGCGCTCGTTGTCGGGCCAGACGTCGAGGGTGTCGCTCTCGTAGTCTTCCAGCTCAAAGCCCTCTGACCGGGCCTCTGCCTCGGTGTAGGGGGGCTCGAAGAGCGCGCGGGCAATGGCCGTCAGTTTCCCAGGCGGCCGTGGAAGATGGCGGTTTCGTAGGCGGTGATGATGGCGCGCGTGGCGCCGCCGAATTCATCTTCCAAAGCCATGAGGCTGTCTGCGGTGAAGTCGTCTTCCAGGCCCCAGCCCAGCGCAAAGGTGAGCACCAGCTCGGCATCGCTGCGCAGGCCTTTGGCAACGTTCGCACCGAAGCCGGTGGTGGACAGGGCCTGCAGCGCGGCGTCGATGGGGCGGGCGGGCTCTGTGGCGGCAGGCTCTGCGGGTGCAGGGGCCGCTGCATCGGCGGGGGCAGGGGCGGCTTCGGTGGGCGCCGGGCCGGTGGTTGCGGGGGCCAGCGACTCGAGCAGGGCGCGCTGGCGTTCGTCACGCACTTTGGCCCATTCGCTTTTGCGCAAGGCCTTGCAGCGCAGGTCGATTTGCACGGCGGCGCCGTCCAGGCGCTGGATGGTGACCGGCAGGGCGAACTCGGGGCACTGGGTGCCCAGGCGCTTGAGAACGGTGGCGGGTACGGTCTTTTGGGTCATGGTGTGGGTCTTTCGCTGGGGGGAGAATTGCCCGTGCCCCACCCCGCCGCCCCAGCGAAGGGCGAACGGGGCGGAGTCGGTGCTCGGGGGTGGCGGGCCGGGCGGCCCGGTGGGTCAGGCTGCGGCGTAGCGCGTGCTGATGTTTTGGCCGTTGATGGTGCCCTTGACGCGCACGATCTGGCCCTCGCCTTCGACCTCCTCTTCATTGAAGGCCACGCGGCCGGGGATCAGCGAGAAGGCGCCTGTTTTGGCGCGGCGGCGGATGACGGTATCGGCCTGCGTGGCAGACAGCGTCTTGAGGGCGTTGTAGCCGGGGGTGCCGATCATGTCGGCGTCCATCTCGAAGGTGCGCTGCACTGCGCTGAAGCCGTCGTTGATGGATGTCTCCACGTCGGACTCGGTGAACTTCACGGTCACGGTCTTGGGCTCGCCGCCGCTGGAGCTGTGGTTCATGGTCTTGTCCAAGTCCACCCAGGTGGTGACCTTGCGCACCGTGCCTGCACCACCACCGGGGGTGTAGAACTCGGTGTTGGAGGTGTCGCAGCCGTCGAGCACGAAGGTGTCGGTGGTGACGCTCTTGACATTGAACGCGCGAAAGTTGATGCGGCCCCAGGCGGAGAACACCAGAACGATGTCGCCGTTGGAGTAGCCATGTGCGGTGGAGCTGACGACAGCTTCTGCGGCGTTGCTGATGCCGGTGATGGTTTTCGCGGTTGCGAGGACGGTGGCGACCGAGGTGATGGTGCCGGTGGGGGTGCGTGCCATGGTGGGCCTTTCAAACAAAAAAGCCCGCATCGCGGGCATTTGAGGGAACGCCCTTGCGGGCAACAAAAAAGCCGCCTGGATTGCGCCGGGCGGCTTGCTCTGGGGGCTGGGTGCCTACAGGGGCACCCAGATGGAAAAGTCCTGTCGCGCGCCGTACAGGCCGGTGTCGGGCTCATGCCCCGACACCCTGGCGCCCAGCGGCTCGCATTGCAGGCTGGCGGCCATCAATGCGGCTTCGGCCTGGCGGGCCAGGGCAGTGGCGGCCTCGCGCGTGGTGGCCCAGCAGGCGATCTGCATGCGGGCGTTTTCGCGGTCTGGCACGGTGCCTTCGGTGTAAGTGACGCTGCGCCCGCCGACCTGCTGGTACACGATGCGCGGCAGCGCGGCGGTGCTGGGCGCCACGTCGGGGTAGCAGCGGCCACCCACCAGGGCCTGCAGGGCGGCGAAGACGTGGGCTTCGGGGGTCATGGGGCGCCCCCCTTGATTTGCTCTGCCATGACGGCGCGGGCTGCGCTGAGGGCCTTTTGCTCCATGGCGTCGAAGCTGGGCCGCAGGAAGGGGCGAGCCGCCATGCGGCTGGTGCCATGCTCCACGAAGTGGCCGTAGAAGGCCTTGCGCTTGTTCCAGCTGATGCGGTAGGTGGCACGGCCCTGGCCGGATTCGTCTTGAACGAAGGCCTGGTAGATGGCGGCGCGCAGGTTGCCGGGCTGGAAGGTGTGCTTCTTGCCCTTGGTGCTGTGCTCCTGGTCTGACACGGGCACGCGGCGCACCACTTCCTCGTACAGCACCTGCGCGCCTGCCTGGGCTGCGGGCCGGGCTGAGTCCTTGGCGGTTTTTGCCAGGGCGTCGAGGCGGGCATTGATGGCGCGGGTGTCCAGGGCGATGCTGATCATGCGACCTCCTGACAAACCAGATCGACAAACTGGCGCGTGGCCTCGTCGGGCAGCACGGCCAGCACGTTGTACACGGCGGCGCCGTGCAGCACGCGCATGCCCGCGTGCAGGCCGGTGCGCCAGCGCAGGCGCACCGAGCGCTGCACCACCGATGTGGCAGCGCCCGCCTTGATGGCCTCCAGCCCGCCGGTGGTGCGAATGTCTGCCCAAAGCTGGGCCACGTCCACCCAGCCGGTGAGCGGTTGGCCTGCGGCGTCCTGGCCGGTGGCGGGGGCCTGCAGGGTGACGAGGTGTTTGAGCTTTCCGGGGTCCATGGCTACACGCTCCACACTTTGTAGTGGTCCAGCAAGCCCTCCGCAAAGGCCTGCGGCAGTACCGGGCGCTCCGCGCTGCGTGTCCTGTTCTCGTAGAGGTCGGTGAGGGCCAACTTGATCCACTGCACGATTGGTGTCGGAATCTTGTCTGCCGTGGCGCCGTAGCCGGCCGTGTACTGAATCTGCACTGCGCCCGGCCGCACCCGTGTGGCGGGCCAGCTGGTGTTGTACGCGGGCAGCAGCAGCCCGGGCTCGGCCGTGGGTTCCAGGTCGTAGGCCGACTGATCCATCGGAGTGAGCACCCCATCTGGCGCCACGTACTGGACGCTGGTGACGGCGATCACGCGCGGCATGTGCAGCTCCACCGGATCATTGCGGCTGGGGAAGCAATCCAGCGTGCGTTGCCAGGTGGTGGTGAGCAGCGTGCGCTGCAGCCGCGCCTCGGCCGCCTCGCGCGCCACCTTGATGAGCGCTGTGATCAGCGCATCGTTGAGCGTGTCCGTCAGCGTCTCGCGCAGGTGCGTCTTGGCCTCGGCAAGCGTGAGCGGCTCGACCGCTGCGTCGGTGATCTTGATGGTGGGCATGGTGTGTTCCGCCTTTGGCTTGTGCCCGCCGGGTGGGCGGGCACAAGGCGAAGGGGGATCAGGGATCAGGGTTGAGTTGCATCTTGCGAGTCGCTGGCGCCACCCGCACCGCCTTGCTCTGCCAGAGCTTTGGCGGCGGCATCTGCAGCCTCGCGCTCGGCCTGTTCCTTGGCTTCGCGCTCTGCCTTTTCAGCGGCTTCGCGGGCAGCCTTGGCGGCTTTCGATTCGGCTTGCGACTTGGGCACCCCGGCTTCTCCGCGAGCCTTCATGAGCAGCAGCGTTTCGGACTCGGGGTACACGTTGCCTGCGGCGTAAATCTTGGCGCCGCCCTGGTAGTAGTCCACCAGGACGCGCAGCAGCTTGGGTGGGGTGGTCGCCATAGTGCGATCAGCCCACAAGCTGCACGACGCTGGACAGGTCCACCGTGGCTGCGTTGCCCATGCGCGGCTGCGCCAGGATGACCCCGGCCACCGAGCCCCCCGTGGCGCCGCCGGTGACCACGCCCAGTTTGACGTAGCGCTTGCCGCTGGCCAGCAGGTCATCAGAGCGCACATTGAGCACGATCTGCTTGTTGTCGTTGTTGCTGGCGTGGGCGGCCAGCTGCGTGGCGCTGTTGGCTGTGAGTGCCACGGCGTTGTTGCCGTCCGAGTCGCAGGCGTAGAGCTTGGCGTCGATGGTCTCGGCAGCCATGTCGCCCAGCGCCACGACGGCGACGGCCTGGATGTGGGCACCCATGTCCACCACGGTGGAGAAGCGCTCGACGTTGGTGGTGGCGGCCGGGGACAGCACGCCCACGAGCGGGAGCAGTTCCCGCAGCTTTGCATTGAGTTGCATGATGGTTTCCTGTCAGGTGATGATCAAACGAGGCGCAGGCCGCCAACATGGCGGCCTGCAAGGCTGCGTGAGCCAGAGCGCGTTAAGCGCGCAGATCCAGCACAACGAACGGCGACAGCGTGTTGCTGCCGTTGTTGGGCGTGATGGGCTTGGTGACTGCCGGCTGGCCTGCAACGCGGAACACTGCGCGGAAGGCGGTCATGCCCAGGTCGAACCACAGGTGCATGCTGGTGGCCGTCTCGATGCCGCCCGACTTGGTGATGGTGCGGTAGCTCTTCCAGTCCACCAGCGCGATGTCGCCCTGTGCGCCCACGGTGGGGTTGTGCTGGGTAACCATCACCGAGCGGCCGAGCAGCGTGCCGTAGCCGAATTCGCCGCCCACCGGGTTGTAGATGGCAGCGTTGGTGGTGGCCTGGCCGTAGGCCAGTTCATCCAGCTGCGGCAGCGCATCGTTGTTGATCATCCAGAAGGCGCGGCGGTAGCTGGCAGGCGACATGCGCGCGCGCATTTTGGTGACGTTCTGGCGGACGATGGTCGCGGCCGTCTGGCTGGTTTCTTTCGCCACCGACACCATGGCGCCGCTGCCGAAGAAGCCGCGCGGCTTGCCGATGCCATCACCACCCCACAGCGCTTCGTTGGTACGCCAGGCCATAGCCTGGGGCGTTTGCGTGTTGAGGTAGGAGCCGATGGCGCCGCTATCGGCCAGCAGCTCATCCGTCACAGGCACCAGGCAGGTGAGCTTTTGCAGGCGCAGCTGCACCGGATCAAAAGCGGGCTTGCTCTTGGTCATCTCGGCCGCTTCGTTCGTCCAGTAAGCCTTGATGCCCGAGCTGCCCCAGGGGGTGGTTTCGTCCACCGGGAAGGCCATGCCGTTTCCTTCCACCGGGGTGCTGTCGGTGTAGGGCAGCAGCGCGTCCACCTGCGTCTGGCTGGCCTGGAAGATGGTGCGGCTGAAATCAACCGGAACCAAGAAGCCACCATCAGAGCCTGCCGACTCATTGGCATAGCTGCTGCCAGGCGCCGAGGCGTTGAAGATCAGGCGGTCATCGCGCACCTGGTGACCGTTGGCAGCCGCAACTCCCGCAGCATGCACGGCTGCGGCGAACTCGCCGAAGCTGCGGAAGCCGCCGCGCGGATCTGCTGCGCGGTTGTCTTCGGTCGTGATACGACCGTCAGGCACTTCGACCGATGCGCCGGTGCGGGTGGCGTCGATGTTGGCCCGCACGCGGGCGATGTCGCCGTCCAGCGTCTTGATCTTTTCGGCGTGGGCGTCGAACTGGGAGCGTTCGTCGGCGGTAAGCATGCCATCGTCGCGCGCTTCGGCCGCTGCGGTGATGGCGGCCATGGCGTCCAGTGTGGACTTTCGCGATGCCAGCAGGGTGTTGAGCTGCTTGATGCTGCCAGCGGCTGCAAAGGCCAGCAGGTGGCCTGCGCTGAGTGCGTCGGGCTGCAGGATGGCATGGGCCAGCAATGCGTCCGGCGGGGCCGCGAAGGCCGCGCCCACGGCGAGGGCTGCTACGGCCACAAAGGCCAGGATGGATCGGAAGCTGAAGGTTTTCATGAGCGTCTTTCAGAAATGGAAAGGCCCGCGCAAGGCGGGCCGGAACAGGGTGGGTTTGACAGCAGCCAGGCGGCGGCCTGCGCTGCCAGCCAACGGGCGGGCAGCGGTGCGGCGCTGTCGTGCCGCGTACGGGGTTGCAGGGGTCAGCCTGCCTGCAGGATCTGCAGGCGGGCCGAGGCGGTGGATGCGCTCAGGTTGCTGCTGCGGCGCGTAGTGGGCTTGCTCTGCTCGGCAATCACCTGCTCCAGCGTGCCGATGCGGTTGGCCATGCCGCGCGTCACCGCGTCCTTGGCCATCACCATGCGGCCCTGGCCGAAGTCGGGGCCGCGCGCTGTCTCAACGCTGACGCCACGGCCACGGGCCACAGCGCGCACGAACGCGCTGTAAAAGCCGTCCACCATGGCCTGGGTGTACTCCAGTGCCTCGCCATCCAGCGGGCCGCTATCGTTGCCCTCGACCTTGTACTTTCCTGCGTGCACGTAGGTGCGCTTGATGCCCTCTTGCGCGTACTTTTGCGAGCGGTCTTCATGGGCCATGAAGGCGCCGATGCTGCCCGCCATGCCGCTGGGCGTAATCACCACCTCAGTGGCCTGCGAGGCTACCCAGTAGCCTCCGCTGGCCGCGATGGAGTTGACCACGGCGATCACGGGTTTGGCGCTGCGCGCCTTGTAGATGGCGTCGCCAACCTCCTGGACACCGAACACCGAGCCGCCCGGGCTGTTCACATCGAGCACGATGCTGGAAACATCGGGATTGGCCTCGGCCGCGCGGATCTGTGCGGCCAGTGCCTCGGTGCTGGTGAGCGTGGTGCTGATGGACTGTGCAGCGTACGCACGGTGCGTGAGCACGCCGTACACCGGCACCACGGCCACCGCGCCGCCGCTGGCCTGCTGGGCATGCTCACGGCGCTGGGCTGCAGCTTGCGGGGCGGTGCCCACGGCCGCCTGGATCTGGTCCTGCGTGAGGCGGGTGCCTGCGGCCCAGCGCTCCAGGATCATTTCCATCTGGGCGTGGATGGTAGGGTCCAGCGCCCAGGGGGTTGCATAGAACTCTGCGAGGAGCAGCAGCATGGTCATCCTTCCAGCCGCAGCAAGGCGGCAATTTGTGCATCGGCCCAGGCCTGGGCATCGAAGCCTTCGGCCAGGTTGAGCTGTTCGGCCTGGCGCACTGTGCCGGCCACGTACGCCTCGGCCGTGGCCTGGGGCACGGCCATCACCTCGGCCACAAAGCGGTCATGCCCGGCGAAGGCTGCGGCCAGCGGCTGGCCTTGCTTGGTGGCCGTCTGCAGCATGCCGACTTCCTTGCGGGCAATGCGGGCAGCTGCTGCGCCCAACAACGCGGCGGCGCGGCCCGGTGTGCCGCCACCACGGGGCAGCATGGCCGCGCCTGCGGTGGTCATGTTGAGCGGCTGCAGGGGTTCGTCCAGGCCGGGCAGCGGGTTGCGGTTTTCCAGCGCGCGGGCTTCGTTGCGGGTCATCCAGCCGTCCTGGATGGCCTTGCCGTAGGCTTCGTACCGGGTCTTGGTGTCGCCGCGCAGCAGCAGCTCCAGCAGCATCTCGGAGAACTCTTCCGTGTCTTCCGGGAGCATGTCGCGAGCCACGGTCTGCTCCCAGCTCACAGCCAGGGGCAGCAAGCAATCCGACACGAACTCGATGTTCATGTGCTCGACGTTGGCCCAGGTGGCGCGGTCCATGATGCCGATCTTGTGCGGCGGCACGCGCCACAGGCCACAGATGTCCACCTCGCTGTACTTGCGGAAGTCCAGCCATTGACTGTCGGCGTTGTTGATGCCCAGCTCGGCGATCTCCATTCCACGATCCAGCACCGCCGGACGCCCGCGATTGGCGCCGCCGTAGGCCACTTGCCACTCGCTGCGGAAGTTCTTGCGCGCTTCGTTGTCCTTGAAGGGCTGTGGGACCTTGATGTAGAACGGCGGACGGGCGTCGTTGTTCCAGAACCGGCTGCCGTAGTCACGCGCCGCAATCGCGCTGCCAATGGCCTCGCGCTCGGCCTGGATGGGGTTGATGCCCACATAACCATCTAGCGTGAGGCCCACCAGGTGGAACACTTCGCCTTGCAGCAAGGTCTCGGGGCGGGTGCCATCTTGTGAGCGCACCTGGTAACGGGGCAGGCCGTTGGCCGCTACCTCGACTGTCACGCGATCAGGGTGCAGGGGCACAATCATCTCGGGGTCGCCATTGTCGGCCCAGTAGATGCGCGCGTAGCCGTTGCCGCGCAGTGAGCGGTGCGCCTCCAGCATCTGGCGGAACTGCATCGGCGTCTGCCACTGATTGGGCCTGGAGCTGAGCAGCCGTGCCACAGGGTGGGCACGCATGCGCTCGCGCCGCTGTGGCCCGAGCGCCTGGTACATGTGCATGGGCAGCATGCCGATGGTCTCGCTGATGACCTTGATCACCTTGAACACAGTGCTCAGGCGCATGGCCGTTTCAGCGGTCACCACGGCGCCGGACTGGGTATGCCCCAGTGCAGCGCCAGGCTGAAACCAGAAGTCGTCGCTGGGGTTGCGCTCATCCGATACCGCCTGCAGGTTAGTCAGAAACATGGCTTTCCTTCTTCGGCGCAGGCGCCTTGACCCCCGCCCAGCGGGCCAGCAGGATGGTGATGATCAGCAGCAGCAGGCCACCGGCCAGCAGGCCGGCCGCCAGCGAGTGCAGGCCCGTCACACCGGCGACCGTAAGCAGCCAGCCCAGGGTCAGGCAGGTGTTGAAGATGTTGCTGTTCATGCGAAGGTGTAGTCGCTGTCTATGGTTTCTTCGATCTCCACACCAGCGAGCGCGCGGCCGAACGCCATCAACATGGCCATGGGGCCGTCGATCTTGTTTTCTTCGCGCTCTTTGGTGGGCGACTTCAGTTCGTTGTATTTGGAGGTAAGCACCACCAGGTTGCTCATCATCCAAGTCATGGCGGGGTTGCCGTCATGCTTGAGCCGACCACTGAGCACAAGCGCCTGCACCTGCAACAGCGGCTGGGTGTAGAAGCTGGACCGCTGTGTGATCTCCACCATGGGTAGCCCTTTCTCCAGCAACGTGCGGGCAAAGTAGCCAGCCAGTGCGGGGTCATAAGCCGCCTCTCGCAGGTCGTGCAACTCCCGGTCGCGAAGCAGGTCAGCCCCCACCATATCGAAGTCGGTCTGGTTGCCAGGACTGACTTGTACAAACCCTTCCTCGATCCAGCCCGAGAGCTGGGCGGTCTTGCTCTCCGCCGCTGCCACTTCGTTGTAGTACAGCCTGGTGAAGACGTGATAGATGCCATCTCGCTCGATCACCTTGACCTTGGCGGCAAAGTCGTGCTTTTCTGCCAGGTCCATCGCGCTAAAGGCTTCGCAGTCTGCAAAGTCTTCAGCGCACATCTCGGTGTCTGCGCAGGCGTTCCAGGCTTCCATGTCCATCCAGGCCACCCCGGCGTTGGTCCACACGTTCAAGTGCTTCGTGAGGAAGTTGCCGCGCGCCGATGGCGTAGCGATGGCCTTGGTGCAAGCGGACTGCAGCTTGTCCAACTTGGCGCTCACGCCAATGTTCGGGTTCGCCTTGCGCCAGATATTCGGGTCTTTCCAGTCGTCTCCTTCGTCGATGGTGTAGATCACACCAAACCAGGTTTCATCCGCGTGGGTTCCTTCCAGCACCTTGATGGTGTAGCCGCGCAGCTCATAGCCGATGCCGCCGGTGTCTTTGCCCGCCGTGGTGATGGCACTGATCAGAGGCTGACTGCGTGCGCCGTCGGCCGACTCGATCACGTCCCACAGGTCGCGCTTCTTGTGCGCGTGGACTTCATCCACGATGCCGCCATGCACGTTCAGGCCGTCCTGCGTGGACGCCTCGGCGTTCATGATCTTGAAGCTGCTTGCCGAAATAGCGCAGGTGATGTCGTAACGCCCCACCGTCACGCCGAAGCGTGCGCGGAACTCGCTATCGCGCAGCACCATTTCGCGGGCGGTGTCGAACACCTCCTTGGCCTGTTCGCCAGTGGTGGCCGCGCTGTACACCTGGGCGCCAGGTTCGTCGTCGGCGAAGGCGAGATACAAGCCACGGCCAGCGGAACGCGTGGACTTCGCGTTTTTTCGCGCGATCTCCTCATACGAGCGCCGGAACCGGCGCAGTCGGGTTTCAGCATGCACCCAGCCGAACAGCTGGAACTCCGCGAAGATCTGCCAGTCTTCCAGCCGGATCTTGGCGTAGGTGACCATGCCGTCCACGTAGATCGGCTTGGCCCACTCGCCTTTGATGTGGCATAGCAGCTCCTGGAATTGGCAGGCTCGGCCACCCTTGCGCACGTCGATGACGTAGGGGAAGCCCTTGGTGTTCTGCCGCTTCAGGTCGTTCAGGAAGCGCTTGCAGGCGAGGCGCTCATACTTCCCCGCCGTCTCCTGCCCTTCGACCACGCGCTGGGCATAAGCCTGCGCGCGCTCGAAATACTCGGCATGAGGTCGGGACATGGTGGATCAATCGAAGTCTGCGAACCCCTTCGGCGCGCCAGCTGCGGCCGCTGGCTGGGCGTCTTTGGGCTTGTCCCCGCCATCGCCCTCAAACAGCTGCAGCTGCGCGCGTATGGCGGTGGTCACATTGGCCTGCTCAGACGGGCTGAGCCCGAACTTGGCCAGGAGCGTCAGCATCATCTGGCGCTCGCTTTTTAGAATCTGGTACAGCGGATGTTGCTGTGGCATGCCGTTGGGCGTCAGCACCTGGAAGGCGCCCATCGGGTCTTTGCCTTCCGACCTCAACAGGTTCTGCTTGGAGCGAATCGCGTGCCGCAGATCCTTCACATCCGAGACGGTTTCGCACAACTCTTCGAACAAGTCGCTGTGCACCACCGAGATTAGGTTGTAGCGCAGCAGTTCAGTACCCAGCCGCTTCCACACCTTGCGCGCACCAGGGCTCAGGCCCTTCGGCACGGTGGGCATGCCCGCCTCGGGCCGGAAGGTGCTGTCGAGGTTGACCGCCACCGGGCGCTTGCCCCGATTGCCCTCCAGAACCTTCAGCTCAACAGGCTTTGCAGCTGGCCCTCGTTTACCCATGATTGACTCCTACGTGACCCCCCACCCCCCTGAAACCTGCGCACGCAAAAAAGAGGGGAACCGGTCGGTTTCCAGGCCAAAGGCTCCAAAGTTCAGACCACCCCTCCCCCTTGGGCCAGGCGCGCGGGCCGGTGTCAGCCCTCGCGGTAGTTGCCCCAGGCGCGGCGCACACCGCGCGCGGCCTCGGTCTTGCTCTTGGCGTCGTGGCACGGGGCGCACAGGCCCTGCACGTTGTCGTCGGTGTCGGCGCCGCCCTCGGCCAGCGGCTTGATGTGGTCACGCTGCGTTGCCAGCGTCACCCTTCCTTGCCGCTTGCACTCGGCACACAGCGGGTCGCGGGCAAACAGGTCGGCGCGCATGGCCTGCAGCTTGCGGCCGGTGATGCGCTTCGTGGCGTTGGCGGGCTTCGACCACTGCGGCTTCGGGTGCTTGGCACAACGGCCTGAGCCATCGCGCACCAGCACGCCGCAGCCGGGATGGGTGCAAGGGCGAGGGGCGGCAATGGGCATGATGGTGACCCCGTCTTTCCGAGGTGTCACCCGTGGGTGGGTAGACCTGTGGTTCGCATATCTCGGGGCAGACCCACACAAACTGCCTTCCGTGCTCTATGGATGGGCGGGCTGGGCTATACCACCTAGCCACTGTCGGTACGCGCCGTGCAGCGGGCCGTCCCAGCAACTCAGGCGGGCGTGAAGTCCACGAAGTAGGACTTGCCCAACTCGAAGGCGTCCAGTGCGGGCTTACCGTCGGCAATCGAGAGCGCGATCTGACCGGACGGGGTTGCATCGGAGAACGCCTTGTTCTCTTCAGCGCGCGATCCGTCTTTGTTCGCGTACACGGCATTGAAGTAGACAGTGGTGGTCCCATGCGACGGGATCTTGGAGTTACAGGTGAACTTAGCTCGCACGCTCATGGCGTTTTCCTTCAGGTTGGCGCCCTGGGTCGGGCAAAGAAAAACCCCGACAAGCGCCATGCCTGCCGGGGTTCCCACCGTGCGCATCGCGGGTGGAGGCGCAATACACACACAGTGCCTAAAATGTACCCAAAAGGTCTATGTCGGAAAACTCCCCCGCGCGTCTATAGCGCATCGGTGCGCCGGGCGGATACCGTCGCCTGCACCCGCTTGCGCTCGCGCTCATCTGCCCTGGCATCCAGCCAGGCGGCAATGGCGTGGTCTGCCTGCTCCAGTTGCGCCTTGATGGTGGACTCTGCCCGGTGCATGCGCCGGGCCGTGGCCTTGACGCCCAGGTCTTTGAGGTAAATGCACTCCAGCGTGACGAACAGATGCGACTTCGACAGCTTGAGCGCACGCACCGCCTGGTCAGTCTCCGCGGCCTCCTCATCGAACACCGGGATCGGCACATGGTTGTAGCTGCCCCGGCTCCACACCTCGCTGGCCAGCACCGAGCGCGTGGCGTACCCCAGGCCACCGCTGGCGCCGCGCGTGGTCCAGATGGCCCAGTTGTCCAGGCGCTGCTGGATGTGTTTAAGCCTGGCCATGCTGCGCCGCCCCCGTGTTGCGCTGCAGACCCATTGCGGGCTGCTGGTCTGGCCAGATGCACACGTATGCACAGCCAAACTCCACCAGGCCCTTGGCCACCACATCCATGACCGGGTGTCCATAAAACGGCGTGCCCACCACGCGCCCGCCCTCTATGGCCCAAAAGCACCCCGGCTCGCCACGCAGGGCCTTGCGCACCCACTCATAGGCCACATTGCCCACCTCACCCGCCTTTGCCTGGATGGCCTTGTACACAGCGGGCATGTGCTCCTTGATCTCTGCCACCTTGCCGCTCACATCGGCCTTTGGGTCTGCCTGAGTGTCCATCTGTCCAACCTTTCTGATAGAGCCTATGGGTAGGGGTGGTGTGCTTGCGCACGAGTGCGCGCACGCGCCCCTGCCTGCGCCCGCCCGCCTTGCAACATGGGCCGGGACACCTGCCCTGAAGCCAGCAGACAATGCAGCGGCTTCAACCCCCAAAAACCAGGGGAAGGGGCTATGGATGGCGTCCATGCCAACGCATGGACACCGTGGACACTTGGACACCTACGTCATCGGCCCATGCGCCGACTTCCCCGCCACCGCACCGCAACGGGGGCGGATAGCGCCCTCCAGCCCTTCGGGCACGCTGGCGCGAATCACGCCTCCCCCAGCGTTTGCAGCACGGCGCGTTTGTTGCGCCGTGACCTTGTGGTCAAAACGGCGCATCGTCGGGCTCCTGTCCATAATCCGGCGCACTGCCCTGCACATCCACCACCGGCCCATTGGGCGGCGGCGGCAGGGGCTCATCCAGCGCGGTGGATGCCTCATCCCCCGGCCACTTGGGCGGGCGCTGGTATCCCCAGGCCCGCACCCCGTTCACCTGGCGCTTCATGCGCTGCCAGCCTTCGTGCTCCAGCCACGCGCGAATCTGGCCTTCCAGGCCCGGCGTGCTCTTTGCGGCATCCACGCCCAGCGCAAGGGCCAGTTGCGAAATGGTCACAAACGTGGCCAGGTCGTTCACCACGGCGGCAATGCCCGCAGGCCCACGCGCACGCGTCAGCACATGCAGCAGCTCGGACTGCACCGCCGTTTCCTGCAAGCGGCTTTCCTGCATGGGCTCGAACAAGCGCTTCTCCTGCTCCTCCGTAGGCGCATACACCGCGCCCTGCAGGTACAGCGCATAGGCCTCGGCAAACAGCTGCTCGCGGTACTTCGCCACCCACTCGGTGTTGATGCGGTGGCGCACAGGTATGGGCCAGAACCGGCGATTGCCCGAGCGGTCCCGCAAGTAGGTGGACTCGTTCGTGGTGCCCACCAGCACGCACTGCCGGTCAAACTTTTGCACCACCGCGCCATACGCCACCCGGTAGCGGTCCGCCTTGCTGCTGATGAACGCCTTGATGGCGCCCACCTCCGACTTGCTGAAGTGCGTCAGCTCGGCAATCTCATAGAGCCACAGGCCTTGCACCTGCTCCTGGCCTTCCTTGCCCGCGCCCACCTGAAAAGGCGTGTCGCTGAAGTAATCCGCCCCAGCCAACACCTCCACCAGCGTGCTTTTGCGCAGGCCGCCCGCGCCCTCCAGCACCGGGCAGTAGTCGAACTTGCAGCCAGGGTGCATCACGCGGTTGACCATGCCCAGCAGCCAGCACCGGCCCACAATCTGCAGGTACTCCTGCATCGCGGGCTTGAGCGACTCGGGCGACTCCCCCAGCGCAAAAATCAGCCACTTATCGATGCGGCTGGTGCCATCCCACTGCAAGCCCTGCAGCCATTCGCGAATAGGGTGGAAACGCCGCTTGTGCGCCACGGTCTGGATCGCCTCGCTCAGTGCCGCCCGCGAAATGCTGGGCAGCCCGTACTGGTCGGTCAGGTAGTCGCCCAACAGCAAATCCACCGCATCGGTCACATCGCCCGCCTTGCCATGCAGCCAGGGCCAGGCGGTACGCGCTTGCACGTTGTTGTTCAGCTCATTGAAGGCCAGCACATCGCACAGCACCGGGTCGCGTTCCAGGATCAGGATCACCATCCGGCGCGATGCGTTCCAGCGCTTTTTTTCCTTGTCCCAGTACGGGGCCAGCCAGTCAGGCACCAGGCGCGCGCCGCACTTCACCAACCCCACCTCATCGGCCAGCGCGCCGGGGCACTCGCCCAGGGCCAAGGGGCCGCCCTCAGTGCCAACGGGGCGCTCGATTTTTTTGGTTTCCGGCGCCGCGTCCCAGCCATCGGCGGGCAGTGCATGCGCCTGCGCAAAGAAGGCCTGCACGCGGGCAAAGTCCCAGCCATCCGTCTCGATGGCATCGCGGCAGTCCCAGCCATCGGGCACAGCACCGGGCTCGGGGATGGGCAGCAACTGCACCGTGCAGCCGTGCGCATCCCTCAGCAGCGCGCCAATGCCCAGCATGGCGGCCATGCCCGGCTGCTTGTGGGCGGGCAGCAAGGGCTTGGCCTGCTGCAGCACCAATTGCGCGGCCTTGTCGGGCGTGGCCTTGCGCTCGGCAGCGGTCAATGGCTCGCGCTTGGCATCGCAGTCGGCCCAGGCCAGCACCGTGCAGCCCTGCAGCCAGGCCCAGTCGGCCTTCTGCCATGCCTTGCTGCCGCCGGGCCAGCTGGCCACGCAATACACGCCGGGTGCCCCGGCATCCAGCAGCGCCTGCAGGCTTTCCGCCTTGCGCTCGCCTTCCACCAGCACCACCGTGCGGCCACCGGGCAAAGCGCCGCCGGGCAGGAACAAGGGGCGCGGCTCATCAAACTGGCGCCAGTGCCACTTTGCCGCGCCATCGCGGGCGCTCTGGCACCAGGTGTAGGGCAGCGTGTCCTTGCCGCCGTCGCTGGTGCGAAAGCGCACCACGTACCCGTGCAAATCGCCGCCCACCTGGTACGTGGCCGTGTGTTCCAGGTCACCCGGCTGGCGGTGAAAGTGCTTGAACGTGGGCGCAGGCGCATGGGCAGGCACCGGCCGCACCGTGGCCCAGCCCTCGGGCTCTGCCTGGGGCTTGGGCGGCGGCGCCGGGCGCGGTGGCGCCTTGGGCACGGGCGCGCCACCAGGCGCAGGCATGACGATGCCCGCCACGCTCTCCAGCCCTTCCTCGCGTGCCACCTTCACGGCAGCCTTGGCCATGCTCAGGCCGTGGATGGCGGCATACAGGCTCAGCAAGTCGCCGCCCTGTTCATCGCTGGCAAAGTCAGCCCAGCGGCCATTGGTCAGGTTCACCGAGCAGCTCGACCCCTTGCCGCCCGCCAGCGAGCCGCACACGTATTCGTGCCCTCGCTTGGCGCCCCCCGACAACCATTGGGGCACCAGGGTGTCGGCATGCTGCAGTAGCGCCGCAGCCAGGTCGGTGAATCGGATGGGAGGCAGGGGTGCATTCATGGGCGCACCACCGCGTAAAGGTCACAGAAGCCGGCGTCTCCACCGCCAGCGGCGTCGTGTGTGCAGGTCATATGTGGTCAGCCACCCCATACCCGCAGCACGCTCGCCAAGTCTGCACCGCCGTCCTGCGCGCACTCAGGGCCAGCAGGCGCGTATTCGGCCACCGGCCGGTTGCGGTACTGCACCCGGCGCTCGCGCACTTTGCGGATCTGCTTTGCCCGATGCATGTCGCTCACCGTGCGCCGGGCCGCATCCAGCCCCACGCAGGCCTTGGCTGCCAGCTCGCGCAGGGTGGGACCCTGCGTGGGCGTGGCAAGCTCAACGCAGGCCGCCAGCAGCGCCTGCCGCACATCGCCCACGGGCCTCATGTTGCACCGCCTTCCCGCCCACGCCACTTGGCCATGGCGCGCTGGTGCTTGGCATCCAGGTGGCGCATCAACGCCTGCCCTGCAGCCACCAGCTCGGCCCACTGGCGCTCCACGGCCAGCAGCTCGTTGCGCGAAATCTCGCCATCGGCATCGGCCAGCGTGGCAGAGCTGACCACATCCGAAAACTCGCGCACCAGGCTTGCCACCGTCTGGGCCGTCACACCATCAGGCACATCGGTGCCACGCGGCAACACCAGCAGCGTGGCACCCACCGCCTCGGCAATGCGCGTGGGGTACTCCAGGCCGTAGTCGCTGCCCTGCTCCACGCACATGGCGGCAATCTCGGCAGCGTCCACCGCGCCCAGCTTGTACTGCGGCGCCGCGCGCAATTCCTTCTCCAGCGTGCTGGGGCTTTTGCCCAGGCGCGCGGCCACGGCATCCACCCCGCCGGGGTAATGGCGCACAGCGCGCCTCACGGAATCAAGATAGTCCATCCCATCCACCTCTCAAAAACGCTACAGACCGACATGACGGCAGGCCGCGAAAGTGCGCCCATGCCCAACAAAAGCCGCCACCCCGCCCCAACGCCTGGAACGCCGCGCACCTGCCCGCGCGCTGCGGCCCTGCTCGAATGCGTGGGGGAAGGAGGGAACCCCCGGCCAGGCGCTGCTGGTGGTGGCGGGGTGGCGGGCAAACACAGCGCTACGCACTCGCAACTTCCTGGTTCGGATTGGCCGCGGAAAGCTCAGGCCAGATCTCGCGCCAATCTGGCCGCAAGGCCATTCGAGACACGGCACCGCCGCTCTCGCGCTCGATTGCCACGCAAGTCTTCTCGCGCACCTGGTCGCCGGTCGCCAGCAGCTTGCGCAGGTATCCAACCGTGGTGCCGCAGCGCTTGGCAAAGCCATCCTGCTCGGCGACAGGCAGCCCGTTGAGGTATGCACGTAGTTCTTCCATACCCGACATCATACCTAAAGGTAATGTTTACGCAATACCCTAACCTTTTGGGCATATACCAAAGAGTAACGGCCCGCGAAAATGCGCCAATGGAACTGGCAGAGCACCGCAAAAACAGGCTGCGCGAACTCATGGATCACACCTGCCAAGGCAAGATCGCTGAGTTGGCACGCCGCATTGAACGCAGTGACAACTACGTCTCGCGCATGCTCTACCCTGTCGGGAAGCCTCAGGAGAAGCCTATTGCAGACAAAATGCAGCGGGTGATCGAAGCCGCCTTTGCCCTGCCGCGCGGCTGGTTTGACATGCCCATGGGCACTGCCCTGCCAGGCCAAACGCAAAACGCCCCCATCCGCTTGATGCCAGCCTCAGACCCAGGGCTGGAAGCCCCTCGGCAATACAACATGACGTGGCCGTTCAAGCGAGTGAGCTACAGCAGGATCACCGAACTTCAAAAAGCCCTTGGCTACAAGCAAGGCCAAGAGGCCATCAACGACATTGACAAGTACCTCGATATCGCCGTGATGAAGTGGGAGCGCGAGGCACTTGCAGTAAAAAGTTGACCCGCACCGCCACACAGCGCGAATCATTGCGTTCCCTCACCACTTGCGCAGCCGGACATGAGAATCACCGCATCGATCAACAACCCGCCCAGCATCGGCCCCACATGGGAAGATCGCTGGGAAGGGCCCGACAAGGGCCTGATCTGCTGCTGGCTGAACGGCATCGAACGATCTCAAACAGACCCTGCTTTAGCCGCCAAGGCCCGCGCCGGGGAACTCCCCGCCATGGGGTGGAAGGGCGGCTTGGACAAGCCCATCAAAGCCAAGTCAAAGATCGGAGCACACTATTACCTCGCCACCTGGCAAGGCCTGCGCGGTGAAGACCTAGACATCGAGCAAGGCCGGGACGTGCACATGCGTTGCTCGCGCACCGGCACCACGGTCATCTACACCGACGACACCAAGCGGCTGGGCCAAAGCACAGGAGAAGAATGATGGCCATGGACAACATCGGCGCCGCACAGGCGATGGCCCAGCGTCAAAACAACAAGGCCATCGAACTGCTGCTTGGCATGGTCACCGGCATCGTGGCCGACGCGCACTTGCACGACATGGAGATCAAGCTGCTCAGATCGTGGCTGATCGAGAACGAATACGCCGCCAGCGTCTGGCCTGGCAGCATCATCGCCCAACGCATCGAGCACGTCCTGGCCGACGGCATCATCACCGAGGAAGAACGCACGCACCTACTCGCAACACTCCAGCCCCTGGCCGCGATCGACTTCACCGGAACCGGTTGCGCAGCCCCTCAAGTCGCAGGCCTGCCACTACAGGACGAAGATCATGTGGACTTACGCGACAAACACATTTGCCTGACCGGGGAATTCATCTACGGCACACGCGCCGCCTGCGAAAGGCTGTCCGTCGCCCATGGCGCCATCCCCGTGTCAGGGGTTACCCGTAAGGTGTCGTTCTTGGTGGTGGGCACCAACGTTTCACCACAATGGGCACACACCTCCTATGGCCGCAAGATCGAACAGGCAATGGAACTACGCCAGGACGGCCACCCTATCAGAGTCATCTCCGAGCGGCGCTGGACAGAGGTCTTGATGACCGTGTAAGACCCCGCACAGACGAGCCCGCAACAAGCGGGCTTTTCTTTTTCTTCGATCATTCCCTTTTGGTATTGCGTTAAATCTTACCTTTTGGTATTCTCGCCACCGTTGACACACCAACGAGGGCAAAAATGCACCACCCCAACCCCAGTGCACACGCGTGCACACAACCCGCGCCGGGCGCCCCACAGGCCAGCGCCGCAAAAACCATCGCCGCCCTGCGCAAGCGCCTGGAACGCTGGGAGCTTGACCACTTGCGCAGCCTGGCAGCCAGCCTGGCCGAACAGCTCGAAGACGCCCACAACCGCATCGAGTCGCTGCAGAGCGACCTGGAACGCGCATGGCGCAACGCCGAGGCATGGCAGGAAGACGCCTTGGAGCTGGTCAAGCAACTGGAGGCAGAGGGCCAGACCGTGGGCCTGACGGTAGATGGCGCGCTGGTGGTGGTGCCGGAAGGTGGTGCCGCATGAAGTTAGCGACCAACAAGGCGGTGTTGAAGGCCCTGGGCATCACGCAGCCGCACATCACCGCACTGCAGCTGCACATGCAGCCCACCGAGCTGCCAAGGGTCACGCTCGACTGCCTGATAGACGCCCGCGCCATGCTGCATGAGGTGCTGCACTTTGACCTGGTACTGCGCGAAGACGCCACCCCCGCGCCTCGCCCGGCTTTCGGTCTGGACGCCCTGTGTGCACAGGCCCGCACCCGCCTGGCTGGCGAGGTGCAGCACAGTGCCAGCATGGCCCAGGCCGCGCACCACAAGGAAAGCGCCGCCATCCTGTCGCGCCTGGATAAGGCCATCGCCAACCACAAAAGCGAAACCGCCATGGCGCTGCTGCGCCTCGACATCATCCCCATGGCCGCCAGCATTGCCCGCGTGGTGTGGCGCGGCGGCAACAGCGAAGGCGTGGGCACATTCATCGGCACAGACTTCAACACTGCCGCACTCGGGGGGCTGAAATGACCGCCCCCACCCTGCACCCCTACCGCATCACCGTGGCCGGGCTGGAATACATCGCCCTGGCCACCGGCCCCTGCCAGGCCATTGCCGATGCCATGCTGCTGCACGGTGCCCAGACCATTACCGCCAAGCCCCTGCGGCAGACGGGCGGTGCTGCATGAGTGCCCCCATCCAGCTCTACGGCCCCTACCGCCGCAGCCGCTTGCGCCGCAACCCCACTGCGCGCGCCCTGCTGGCCTGGCTGGGCGTTGCGGCGCTGGCCCTGGTGGCGGCGGCGCTGGTGGTGGGCCTGCCGTTTGCGGCGGGCGTGCTGTCGGCCTACCTGGGCATGTAACGGGCGCGCGCCATGCACACGGCCACACGGTCCACCCTGGTGCTCAGCATTCGCGGGCTGGTGACCAGCAGCGCCTGCCGCGTCACGCGCCAGGGCGTGCCCGTGGTGGAGCTGGAGATTGCCGACGTGCCCACCGGCCAAACCGTTTGCATTACCCACCGCTACCCAGATGCCAGCTACGCCAGCAGCGCCGCTGCCCGCGCCCTGGCCAACCGCATGCGCGGCCAGCACGCCGAGCTGCGCGCCATCAACCCCCGCTTCAAGGCCCACCGCCTGGAATGCGAGGCCGACCTGATCCACACCCCTGAGCCCACCCATACCCGCAAGGATTTTGAATGACCCCCCCCCTCATCATCGGCCTGACCGGCCCAGCTGGCTGCGGCAAAGATACCGTGGCCAGCATCTTGCAAACGCACTGCGGCGCGGCCGTGCTGGCGTTCGCGGATGCGCTGCGCACAGAGATTGTCGAGGCCTACTGTCTGGAGTACATCTTTTTGACCCGGCGCGAGACCAAAGAGCACCCCATGAGCGCCCTGGCCTTGGCCCGGTGCACCGACTCCGCCTTTGTGGATCGCATTGCAGTGCACCACATGCGCGCCGGCCTGCCGCTGGACCTTACAGCCCCCCGCAGCCCGCGCCAAATCATGCAGTGGTGGGGCACCGAATACCGCCGCCATCAAAACACCAACTACTGGGTGCAAAAGACACGGCAAAGCGTGCATTGGCTGCTGCAAACCATGCGCCCCAGCGCCGTGGTGCTGACGGATGTGCGCTTCGCCAACGAGGCCGATCTGGTGCGCTCCATGGGCGGCTACATCTGGCAGATCAAGCGCCCAGGCTGCACGGTGCAGCCCGGCGCGCACACCAGCGAGGTGTGCGGCGCGCTGTTCGAGCCCGCAGCCGTCATCAACAACAGCCACGACATCCGCCACCTGCAAGGCCTGGCGCTGAGCGAATACGCCGCCCTGGCCTGGGGCGTGCCTGGGGTGCGGGTGGAGGTGCCGGAGCCCCAACCAGCTATGGCCGACTGACCCAAAAGGAGCACTGACATGCCCTACGTAAGCGACACCACAACCCAGACCCCCTACTACCGCCCAAAGCGCACGGTCGGTGCAAAGCATCACAAATCCATCCTGATCTACGGCCCCCAACGCAGTGGCAAGACGCTGAACGCCGAGGCGCTGCGCAAGCACTTCGACCTCTCTGCCGTGCTGGATGACTGGTATCCGGGCCAGCCCTGGCCCATGACCGACACCCTGGTGCTGTCGCACTGCACGCCGCCGGACCACATCCGCCGCGCCATCCCCATCCAAACCGCCCTGGCCATGCTGCGCGAGAACGCGCCTGGCTATCCCCTGTGAGGCATCCCATGGCAACCCAAGCACACGACACCACAACCCAGCCCCTGCCCACCCCCGGCGCAGGCCCGCAAATGATGATGGTGGAAGTGGCCCTCATTGAAGAGAGCCCCACCAACCCCCGCAAGCACTTCGACCAGGCCAAGCTGGCAGAGCTGGCCGACAGCATCAGGGCCACGGGCGTGCACCAGCCCATATTGCTGCGCCCGCTGCCCGGCCACCGCGTGCCAGACACGTGGGGCCACCGCCGCCAAGGCGCGCCCCTGCCCGCCTACGAGCTGGTGGCAGGCGCGCGCCGCCTGCGTGCCTGCAAGATGGCCAACGTGGCCGAAGTGCCCGCCATGATCCGCGAGCTGACGGACGAGCAAGCGCTGGAGATTCAGGTCATCGAAAACCTGCAGCGCGAAGACGTGACCGCGCTGGAGGAGGCCGAAGGCTACGAAGCCCTGATGAAGCACGGCCACGCCGACGCCGACCAGGTGGCCGCCAAGATCGGCAAGAGCCGCAGCTATGTGTATGCCCGCCTCAAGCTGCTGGACCTGTGCCAGCAGGCCCGCGAGGCCCTGCGTGAGGGCAAGATCGACTTCAGCCGCGGGCTGCTCATCGCCCGCATCCCCGACGAGGGCCTGCAGATCAAGGCGCTCCAGTTTTGCACCCGCACCGACTGGCAGGGCGATGCCCCCGGCTACCGCGAATGCGCCCGCCACGTGCAAGACGAATACATGCTGCGCCTGGACAAGGCCCGCTTCCCCATTGCCGATGCCAGCCTGTTGCCCACTGCGGGCAGCTGCGCAGCATGCCCCAAGCGCACCGGCGCGAACCCCGACCTTTTCAAGGACGTGGACAGTGCAGACGTGTGCACCGACCCGCAGTGCTACCGCGCCAAGGAAGACGCCCACACCGCCCTGATGGTGGCCGAGGCCCAGGCCAAGGGCCAGACCGTGATTGCCGGCCCCGACGCCGCCGAGCTGGCCTACGACGCCTACAACCACAAGCTCAAAGGTTACAAGCGCCTGGACAGCGTGGAAGACAGCCCCACCGACCAGCCCCTGCGCAAAATCATCGGCCAGCAGATGGAAGCCGAAGGCATCAAGCCCACGCTGATCGAGAACCCCCGCAAGCGCGGCGAGCTGGTGGCCGCCCTGCCCAACGAGGTGGTGCTGCGCCTGCTCAAAACCGTGGAGGGCCAGGCCAAGGCCAGCAAGGCCGTGGCGGCAGAGGTGAAGGAACTGGTCAAGAGCAAAGAGGCCAAGACGCTGGAGAAGGCCAAGGCCAAGTATGAGCAGGCGTGGCGCGACGCACTGATAGACCGCGCCTGGAAGGCCATCAACACCGAGTGCATCGTGCCCCTATTTTCGCTGGATGTGCACCGCTACATCGTGCTCCGCGAAATCGCCAGCCTGAGCACCGACGACGCCGCAGCCCTGGCCGACATCCTAGACCTGGGCAAAGTGGCCCCACACAGCGCACTGATTGACTTTGCCAAGGCCACCGCATCGCCAGACTTCCTCATGCTGCTGGTCATCATGCAGCGCGACAGCAGCGCAAACCACTACCGCCACGGCCACCCCCAGAACGAAGGCCTGGTGCTGGTGGCAGCAACGGTGTTCAAAGACCGGCTGGACACCGTCATCGCCGAGCTGAAGGCCCAGGCCGAGGCCGAACACCTGCCCAAGCCCGTGAAAGCCGATCAAACTGCGCCCCCGGAAGGCGCCTCTACCCCACGCCCCGCTGCGCAAGCCAGCCCAGCGCGCGGGAAGGGCAAAGCCCCAAAAGCCAAGGCAGAGGCCGCGCCCAAAACCACCCCCGCGCAAGCCCAAGCCGCCATCGCTGCAGCGCTGCGCGCTGCAGAAGACCAGAACCAGGCGCCTACGGCGCAAGGCAACGAAGCGCCCCCCGATCCTTCGGTCGGGGATGCGCCCGCGCCCGGTGGCAAGGGCGGTGCGGGTGCGCAGGATGGGGCGGCAGTGGAAGCAGCCAAGCCCCTGAAAGAGGGCGCAACGGTACGCGTGCGCCCCCACGACGCAGGCCCAAAGAACGCCCCCTACATCGGCCAAACCGGCACCCTGCGCTACCTGGTAGGCCAGCGCCGCGACACCTGGCGCGTAGCCTTCCCCGCAGGCACCGCACGCAAGAAAGAGGCCGTGGAGTCCTTCAATGCCGCGCACCTGGAGGTGGTGGGATGAGCCGGGAAGCACATACACCCGGACCTTGGGCCGTACTCCCCGAAGAATGCGACAAACCCTACATCCGCGTTCGAGGAGCGGCGCTTGGCTACCGCTACAAGGTGGCAAATGTCATCACTCCTATTTACGACGGAGTCCCCTCGAAAGAGGCGGAAGAAACCCGCGCAAATGCCCGCCTGATTGCCTCGGCGCCCGAGTTGCTGAAAGCGACTCAAGCCGCCTGGAACTGCATCAGCGAATTGAACCCAACACAAGCGCGCGCCGAAGTAGTGCAAATGCTGCAGGCCGCGATAGAGCAGGCCACCGGAGCAGAACCATGATCCACCCAGGCAAACATCTTTCAAGCACCACGTCCACACCCAAGTGCATGGTCTGCACCACCCCCACTCGCTGCGGCGCCCCCGCCCTGCACACCAAGGGGCCGCGATGCATCGGCAGGGCCGATGGCAAAGACGACTGCGATTGCCTCAACGCCTGCGGCGATGACCCATGGATTGAATCCGGCCGCAGCATGCCATGCGACCACCGGCGAGAAACGCAGGCCCGTATTGCAGCCCTCACCACGGCAGCGCCTGCCGCTGTGGCGGGGCCGCATGTCACAGACGCCATGGCGCTGGCATTCCACAGCGCCTTGAGTGATGGCGCAGTTGGCTCTGATGAAGTCGAGCAAATCAAGGCTGGACTGCGCGCCGCGCTCGACGCCGCGCCAACCACCCAGCAAGCGCCAATGGAATCTGTCTTGATCGACGGCATCGCATACCCAACGCCTGCTCCGGTGGCGGCAGAGCTTCTGCGGCTGCACATCGAGGCACATCAGGCAGCGCATTCCGTTGAACTTGGCGCCCTGCAGGCCGAGATTGCCGGGCACGAAGCCGCAAACCTCCATCTCTCCGCGATGGTTGATGAGCTGCGCGAGCTACTGCAGGATGCCAAGCGCGCCATGACAGAACTGCACAAAGCCGCAATCCCCGACGAGTCCTCCGAGGGCGTACCGGCCATCATCCCGCCCGATGCCTTCCGCGCATTTGTCGATACCCACGCAAAGCTGTGCTTCTGCCTGCACCAGCGCGGGCACAACCCAGTTCAGGATGTGCAGCAGCCAGCGCCCCAGCAGGAGGCGCAGGAGCCGGTGGACAGCATGGGTATGCCGCTGAGCTGCGGGAAGCCGCTCTGCGCGCCAGGCAATCACCACCCGCTGTGCAAGTTGGCACCACCACCTCCAGCACCCCAGCCCTCCCCCACGCCCCAGGCAGACAGCGCCCCAGCCGAAGCCGTGCAGCGCATCGTGCACCTGCGCGCCGACCGCGAGCGCCGCGTCTATGTGGCGGGGCCGATGACTGGCCTGCCCGAATACAACTTCCCGCTGTTCAATGCCACCGCTGCGCGCCTGCGCTCCGAAGGCTGGCATGTCGAGAACCCCGCAGAGCACGGCCACGTTGACGGCGCTGGCTGGTCCGACTACCTGCGCTGGGACATCAGTCGCATTGCCACCTGCGGCGCGATCTATTTACTGCCTGGCTGGTCAAAGTCCAAGGGGGCGACGCTGGAGGTGCACATTGCCGGTGTGCTTGGCCTTCAAGTACTGCTGGCAGATGGTGCCGAGGCGCCCCAGGCAGACAGCCAGCCAGCGCCAGTGGTAGACCACAAGACCGCTGAACACGCGATGCTGTGGCGCCAACATTGCGACAAGCTGAACGCACTTGTGATGTACTGCCCAACCTGCTGCCAAGGGTTCATCGCGCAAAAAGAGATGACACGTGACCAAATAATTTATGAATGCGGCAAAACAGCGGGGCGGGCGACTCGTACTCCAGCAGACAACAATGAGCGAGCCGCATTTGAGCAAACATTGAAAGATTGGGCCGCAAAAGACGGCGACCCAGTTGACGCCAGAAATCTTGCGCGCGACACATCAGGAGCCTACGAAAACGACATGGCGGAGATTGCATGGACGTTCTGGAAAGCGCGCGCCGACCTTCCAGCAGCGCCCCAGCAGGAGGCGCAGGAGCCGGTGATGATCTACCACGGCGACTGCACCATCGACTGCGGCGAGCACGGGCATCACCACGTCGAGCTTTTGCGCATGATCCCCGCCGGAAGCAAGCTCTACACAGCACCCCAGCCCTCGCCCGCATCGCAGGGGAGCCAGTGATGGGAATCCCTCGCTACACCCCCCCACGCTCCCGCCAGCACCTTAAGCCCGGCGGCGTGAACACACTGTTCAAGGCCCTCAAACGCGCCAGCGCGCTCACCCGCGCCGAAGTGGCCGAAACCATGGCCCCCTACCGCGCCTGCTTTGCCCGCCTGCGCGAAGGCGTGGCCACCGAAGACCAGCACACCGTGCTGGCCACCGCCATGCACATCGCCCAGGCCATCGAGCAGCGCGGCATCGTGCGCGGCCTGCACGAGCACATCACATCGGCACAGCAGGCCCTTGCAGCCGTCCGCACCCGCGCCCTGGCCACCGGCACCTGGCGCCAGACCCCGCTGCACTACTACGAGCTGGAAGCAATCACCACCGCGCTGGATCTGCACGAATTCCAGATCCAGCAACTGAGCGCGGGCGAAATTCACGACATCGCCCGCAAGCTGATCGCGCAAACGCAAACCAGCGGCGGCGCCGTGGTGCGCACGTCCGCGCAAAGCCTTGGCCTGCAGGCCGCGTGAGGGGGATCATGAGCGAGACAACAGACAAGATCATCATGCGCGCCCTGGCCGAGAAGTTTGCCGACGAGCGCGCCCACCGCATCGCCACCATCGCCGCCCAGGAACTCATCGAGAGCGAAGGCGAGCGCATCGATGAGGCCGACACCTACCGCATCCCATCGTGCCAGGTGGACGAACACACGCTCGACTGCATCCAGCACCTGTGCTGGGTGGGCGAAGCCGTGAGCCACGAGACGCCCGATGGCTACGTGATGGTGCAACTGGGTGATTTCATGCTGGGGAGCTTGGCATGAAAGAGCGGCCAATACTTTTCAGCGGCGCCATGGTGCGCGCGCTGCTGGCAGGCACGAAGACGCAGACGCGGCGGGTGGTGAAGCCGCAGCCGCGCCGCGTGGACGGCGGCGTGCCGTTCGGTGACGCACCGGCATGGGCGCATGCCGAGCCAGGCAGCGCGATGATGCGCTGCCCCTACGGCAAGCCCGGCGACTGGCTTTGGGTGCGGGAAGCCTGGCAGCACTCCAACCATCCCTATGGCCCCTATGACGAAGACTGCATGGTGTTCTACCGCGCGGACTTCCTGGATGACGTGCATGGCCCGGACGGGGAGAAGTCGCCCGAGGGGCACTACCGCACCTGGCGCCCGTCCATCCACATGCCGCGCACGGCCAGCCGGATCGTGCTGGAAATCAAGTCTGTCCGCGTAGAGCGCCTGCATGACATCAGCGAGGCGGATGCGATTGCGGAGGGGATCGAGCGCGCAGATGATTTTTTTGACTGCCGATGCTGGCGAGCATACGACGAACCCAAGGGGTCTGATGTGGTGTTCCCGGACGATCCCATCGGCAGCTACGCCTCGCTCTGGATGTCAATCAACGGCCCTGGAAGCTGGGATGCCAACCCCTGGGTGTGGGTGCTGGAGTTCCGTCGCCTCAACGTGGAGCACTCCCCATGCTGACCAGCCCCACCCCCTGGCGCACCGCCGACACGGCCTACCAGGCCCACCACGGCGCGTGCCCGCAATGCCGGGCAGCAGGGCTCAACCCCGGCGGGCCATCGCGCTGCGCCATGGGCGCGGGCCTGTGGGCCGACTACCAGGCAGCAGGCACCCCGCCGCACTTCCTGTGGCTGCTGCCCGAGCAGGAGGCCACAGCGTGAGCACCACCGCAATCGTCTCCATCAGGCCCGCCTACCTCGACCGCGAGCAGACGGGCGCCTATGTCAGCCTGTCAGACACGACAATGGAGCAGATGATCCGCGCGGGCACATTCCCCAAGCCTCGCCAGCTCTCGCCCAAGCGCGTGGGCTGGAAGGTGTCGGAGCTGGACGAATGGTGCGAGAACCGCCCCGTGTCCGACCTGCCGCCACCGCGCAATACGGGCGTGCGCCGTGGCGCTACTGCTGGGCGGCAAGGCGCGTCCAGTGGGCATCCAGCACCGTGAGCCAATGGCGGCGCTCCGCGTCGTAGCTGTGGCGGTTGTACACGCCCACAATGCCCGTAGGCATGTGGCCCAGCACAGCCTCTGCCACAGCGTCCGGGCAGCCCAACGCGGCCAGGGCGGTACGCACCGTGCGGCGCAGGTCATGGGGCGCCCATTGCCGCATGTGCAGCACCTTGGGTCGGTCTTTTGGCAGCACGTCGGTAATGGTGTCTGGCCGCACAGACCACACCGCAACGCCCACCACTTTTTGCTCGACGTGCGCGGCGTCGCCGCGCGCCACGGGGAACAACCAGCCACCGCCATACAAGCCCATGCGCCTGCGCACCACGGCCAAGGCAGCGCCCACCAGAGGCACACGCAAATCCGTCGCCGCAGCGTGTCTTGCGGTCTTGGTCTTGGCCTTTGGCACCGTCCACCACCAGCCGTCTGATTCCTGGCTGACTTCGCGGCCCTCCATAGCCACAATCTCGCCGCCCCGGCACCCCGTCCACAGGTAGAGCGTGAGCAAGTCCGCCACCAGCGGCGAAAAATTAGGCAGCCACCGCACCAGTTGGCCAACCTCGGCATCATCCAGCACACGCAAGGATGGCCCCGTGTGCTTGCCGTCAACGATGCGGCCACGGCTTTTGAGCTTGCCGCGCAGAATCAATCGCCACCAGTTCGGGGTTTCTTCGGGGATGCGCCCGGCGTCAAGCGCGTAGTCCCACGCCGACCCCAGTTCGCCCCGCAGCGAACTGGCCAGCACCGGGGCGCGCTTGGCCAAGTCCTCCAGCAGCGCGAACGCTTGCGCCCGCGTCACGCTGGCGGCGGGCGCGTCTGCCAGTTCGCCCAGGTAGTTTTCAAGAAGGCGCCGCGTCTCAGCACGGCCCTTGGGCTTGCGGTGCTGATCGACGTGGCCCGCAAGGTAGTCCTGGGTCAACCGCGCCACTGTGTACACGCCTGCACGCGCCAGGCGCGCCGCTGCCTGAGTTTGGGCGGCGGTCTCTTTGCGCTCTGCGGCGGGGTCGCGCCCGGCATCGCGCTGCTGTCGCAGATCCTCCCACTTGCCCAGAGCCGCCGCATACGAGACGGCAGGCCACTGCCCCATCGCCACCTGGCGCATGCGCCCATCCACCGGGCTTTTGTAGCGGTACGTCCAGGTCTTGCGCGTGGCAGTGGCCACCAGCCGCAGGCCCGGCGCATCATCGACAATAATGTGCTGCCCCGCTGGCAGCAGCTTCGCCTGTCGCGCATCGAAACCCATCTCGCCCTCCTGTGGCGGCGTAGGTTTTCGACCGGATGATCGACAGACGGCGTAACTTTCAAAAAGCCACCCCTAAAACCTACGCCAAACCGGCGAGTGTACACACGCGAAGGCGAGCGAAGAAAAGAAGTTGCAGCGGCGCAACTGCGCAAGATTGCCAAACAAAATCAACAACATGCAGCAGGCACCCCAGCAAAATCAAGAACTTGCAAACGGGCAAGTGGAGCAGCACACGCCGATGATGCAGCAGTACCTCGCCCTCAAGGCAGGGTACCCCGACACGCTGCTGCTCTACCGCATGGGCGACTTCTACGAACTGTTCTGGCAGGACGCCGAGAAGGCCGCACGCCTGCTCGACATCACGCTCACGCAGCGCGGCCAGTCCGCCGGGCAACCCGTGGTGATGGCCGGCGTGCCCTTCCATGCGCTGGAGAACTACCTCGCCCGGCTCATCAAGATGGGCGAATCGGTGGCCATTGCCGAGCAGGTGGGCGACGTGGCCACAGCCAAAGGGCCGGTGGAGCGCAAGGTGGTGCGCGTGGTCACCCCCGGCACGCTGACCGACAGCGAACTGCTCTCTGACAAGGCCGAGGCCCTGCTGCTGGCCGTGCACCAGGGGCCGCGCGCACGCTGCGGCCTGGCCTGGCTCAGCGTGACGCAGGGGCGCGTGTTCCTGGCCGAATGCGCCCTCGACGCGCTGGGCGGCTGGCTGGCACGCGTGGCCCCCAGCGAACTGATCTACAGCGCAGGCTGCACGCAGCGCTTTGAACAGCAACTGCAGGCGCTGCGCCAGACGGGCCATGTCGCCTGCCCCATGGCGCCGCGCCCTGACTGGCAGTTCGACCCACCGCTGGGTGAACGCAAACTGCTGGAACACCTGGGTGCCGCCACGCTGCAAGCCTGGGACGCGCAAGACCTGCCCCTGGCCCATGCCGCCGCCGCCGCCCTGCTGCAGTACGCCGAACACACCCAGGGCCGCCAGCTCTCGCACATCCATAGCGTGCGCGTGCAACGCGACGACGAGCTCATAGCCCTGCCCGCCAGCACGCGCCGCAACCTTGAACTCGTCAAGACCCTGCGCGGCGAGGACAGCCCCACGCTGCTCTCACTGCTGGACACCTGCATGACCGGCATGGGCAGCCGTCTGCTGCGCACCTGGCTGCTCGAACCCCAGCGCGAGCGGCACGAGGCCCGCCAGCGTCTGGCCGCCACCACCGCCCTGCGCAGCGACGCCAGCGCCACCCAGGCACCGTGGCAGGCGCTGCGTGACCAGCTCAAGGGCGTCAGCGATGTCGAACGCATCACTGCCCGCGTAGCCCTGCGCCAGGTGCGCCCGCGCGAACTGGTAGCGCTGTGCAAAACGCTACAAAAAGCAGAGCTGCTTGCGCAGAATGGACGGGCGCCAGAGCCCTATTTGGCTCATATTTTCAGCACCCTGCAACCACCCGCTGGCTGCACCCCGCTGCTGGCGCGCGCGATGGCCGAAGAGCCCGCCGCCCTGGTGCGCGACGGCGGCGTGATCGCCAGCGGCTTTGACGCCGAGCTCGACGAGCTGCGCGCCATCCAGACCAATTGCGACGCCTTCCTGCTCGACCTGGAAACGCGCGAGAAAGCGCGCACCGGCATTCCGAATTTGCGCGTGCAATTCAACAAGGTGCACGGCTTCTACATCGAGGTCACGGGCAGCCACCTCGACAAGGTGCCCGACGACTACCGCCGCCGCCAGACGCTGAAGAACGCCGAGCGCTTCATCACCCCTGAACTCAAGGCCTTCGAGGACAAGGCCCTGTCCGCGCAGGAGCGCGCGCTGCAACGCGAGAAATGGCTGTACGAACAGGTGCTGGATCAGCTCCAGCCCCATGTGCCGCAGCTCACCCGCCTGGCCCAGGCCCTGGCAACGCTGGACGTGCTGTGCTGTCTGGCCGAACGCTCACTCACTCTGGGTTGGTGCGCGCCGCAGTTCGTGAACGAGCCCTGCATCGAGATCGAAGCCGGCCGCCACCCCGTGGTGGAGGCGCGTCTGGCCGAGACATCGAGCGGCGCCTTCATCCCCAACCACACGCGCCTGAACGCCAACACGCGCATGCAGGTCATCACCGGTCCCAACATGGGCGGCAAATCGACCTACATGCGCCAGGTGGCGCTCATCGTGCTGCTGGCCAGCATGGGCAGCCATGTGCCGGCTACGAATTGCCGCCTGGGCCCCATCGACGCCATCCACACGCGCATCGGCGCGGCGGACGACCTGGCCAACGCGCAATCCACCTTTATGCTGGAGATGGTGGAGGCCGCGCAGATCCTGCACGCCGCCACGCCGCACAGCCTGGTGCTGATGGACGAGATCGGCCGGGGCACCAGCACCTTCGACGGCCTGGCCCTGGCCAGCGGCATCGCCACGCACCTGCACGACAAGACCAAGGCCTTCACGCTTTTCGCCACGCACTACTTCGAGCTGACCGAACTGCCCGCCAAAGCGCGCCACGCCGTCAACATGCACGTGAGCGCGGCCGAGTCCGGGTCGGACATCGTCTTCCTGCACGAAATCCAAAGCGGCCCGGCCAGCCGCAGCTACGGCATCCAGGTGGCCAAATTGGCCGGCATGCCCGCCCCCGTGCTGCATCACGCCCGCCACACCCTGACCGCGCTGGAAGAACGCGCCGACGAAGGCGAACTACAGGTGGACCTGTTCGCTCCCCCGCCCGAACCCGAGCTGACAGCCGCCAGCCCGGTCGAAGCCGCCCTGGCAGCCATCCAACCCGACCAGCTCAGCCCGCGCGAGGCGCTGGATGCGCTGTACCAGCTCAAGGGTTTGCTGCCACGCTGACTCGTGGCGCAGCAAAGCCCGTCATGGCGCAGGGTGTATGGCGCAGCCAGGTCTGCGCCAGCGGGTGATTTGCCCACAATGGCGCATCAACGCCATCCCTTTCCCACCGCCATGGCCGATCTCAACGTCTTGGGCACTCCCCTGGTGCCCTGCTCCTACGATCCGTTGACCGGATTCTTCCGCGATGGCTGCTGCTCCACGCATGACGTGGACCACGGCAGGCACGTGGTCTGCGCCCAGATGACCCAGGCGTTCCTGGACTTCTCCCTCGCGCGTGGCAACAACCTGACGACCCCGCGCCCGGAGTACCGCTTCGCAGGCCTCAAGCCCGGCGACCGCTGGTGCCTGTGCGTGCAGCGCTGGCGCGAAGCCTTGCTGGCCCATGTCGCGCCGCCGATCTTCCTGCGCAGCACCCACCACAGCGCCTTGCAGGTGCTGGCACTGGAGGACTTGCTGGCCCACGCGCTGGACAGCGAGACCACTCCTTGACCACTGCCTTGACGCTGGATTCCTTCCCCCTCGGCTTTCGCGCCCTGGTCATCGGCGCCAGTGGCGGCATCGGCCAGGCCTTTGTGCAGGCCCTGCGCGCCCACCCCCGCTGCGCCGAGGTGGTGGGCCTGCACCGCCGATCCCAGCCGCGCCTGGACATGGACGATGAGGCCAGCATCGGCCAGGCAGCCGACGCCCTGCGTGCAGGTGGCACGTTCCACCTCATCATCCACGCGGCAGGCGTGTTGCACGGCCCCTGCTTCATGCCCGAAAAAAAGCTATTGATCCGGCCTCATTGAACTTGACTCAAGCCGCGTAGCGAACGGGGCTGTGCTCGAAGTGACCTTGCCCCTGTTTCGTGTAGCTCTTAACCCACGATTCACGCGGCCTTTTTACGCTGTGC